>JBAVIQ010000615.1:0-8631 GCA_049687035.1 Steroidobacteraceae bacterium | reverse complement strand
CTGGGTGGTGGCGGTGGCAGGCAACGGCGCGCTGAACATTGCTCTCAAACAGGTGTTTGGCCGGATTCGACCGACGCACCTGGAGGGTTTCGGGCTGGCGCAAGGGTTCAGCTTCCCGAGCGGACACAGTTCGGGATCGGTCGTGGCCTACGGAATGCTTGCGTATCTGGCGTTACGATTGCTGCCGGCACGCTGGCACTTACCAGCGCTAATGGCGGCGGTGGCGCTTGCCTTCACAGTCGCGGTGAGTCGCGTCTTCCTGCGCGTGCACTTTGCAAGCGATGTCGCAGCAGGCATTGCGTCCGGAGCGACATGGCTTGCCGTGTGCATCACGAGCATCGAGCTCGCGCAGTGGGACCGCCAACGGCAGCACGAGACTTGACGCACGGTATGTATTGCACCGCACAGACCGGCATGGCGTCGTGGAGATACCGTTCAGGGCATCGGTGACAGCCCAGGACGAAGTGTGTTCAATCTCTGGCCCCATGCGAATATCGGGCGGTCTATCGAGCACTCGCTGACGGCCCGCATTGCGCTGGTCGTGATCTTCGCCGCAGCTATCGCGGGCTGCTCGACACTGCCGCCGGGTGCGGATTTCCCCAAGGTCGGGTCCGTGGCGCTTGCGCATCCCGAGGAAACACACGTCGGTGGGTTGTTCGCCAGTGCGGCGAGCGAACACGGCGGCGATTCAGGGTTCCGCATCATTTCGGTCGGCGTCGACGGTTTTCTGGCCCGGGCGCAAATGATCGACGCCGCCGAACGAACCCTGGACCTGCAATATTTCATTTTTCGCGGCGACGAAACCGGGCGCCTGCTGACGGACGCTCTACTGCGAGCGGCCGATCGAGGTGTACGGGTGCGCCTGCTGATTGACGATGGGGCCACGAACGCCGGTGATGAGCAGGCCCTGGCGCTGGATTCCCATCCGGCTATCGAGATCCGGATCTTCAATCCGTTCGTGTATCGCGGGCATCACAAGTCGCTGCGCTCCCTCGAGTTCCTGTTCAATCGCTCGAGGCTCGACTATCGAATGCACAATAAACTGATGGTCGCCGACAACGTCGTGGCGCTGGTCGGCGGCCGTAACATCGGCAACCAGTACTTCCAGATGGATCCGGAGTCCCAGTTTGCCGACGACGACGTCTTCGCCGCCGGTCCGGTTGCGCAGCGGCTCTCCGCGACTTTCGATGAATACTGGAACAGCGCCTTTGCAATCCCCGCCGAGGCACTGCAGGGCGCGAAACCAAAGGCAGCCGCCCTGGCCGTTCACCGTACGGCGCCGGGACCGCAGTTGCAGCCCCTGAAGACAGGTGGCATCGACTACGTCGGCCGACTTGCAACCGGCGAACCGTATGCGGGGATGGTCTCCGGCAAGTTGCCGCTGGTCTGGACGCACGCACAGGTCATCTGCGACAGTCCCGACAAGAAGAACGTCGAAAGCGGCGAACGAGCGGGGCGGCTGATGACCCGACTCGTCGCAACGACCGCCCGCACCGTGCAGTCCGAACTGCTCATGGTCATGCCGTACTTCGTACCCGCTGACGAAGAATTGCAGCTGCTGAAAGACATGCGCCTGCGCAACGCGCGCGTGCGAGTGCTGACCAATTCGCTCGAATCGAGCCCCGATCCAGCCGCCCATTCCGGCTACGAGCGCTATCGGGTGCCGCTGCTCGAGGATGGGGTGGAACTCTACGAGGTGCGTTCGCTGCTCGGCAATGCCAGGGGCAGCGGCCAGACGGCATCGATGTCCCGCTACGGCAACTATGCACTGCACGCGAAACTGATCGTCTTCGACCGCCAGAAACTGTTCATCGGTTCGATGAACTTCGACCAGCGATCCAAGCGGCTGAATACAGAGGTCGGCCTGATCATCGATAGCGCGGAGCTCGCACGGCAGACGGCAGTACGCTTTGACGGGATTGCCCAGCCGGCGAATTCGTACGTTCTGGCAGTGCGTTCGAACGATGCAGGCGGTCGGCCGCACCTCGTATGGCAAACTCAGGAGGACAGCAAGCCGGTCGCATACACCCGCGAACCCGCGCGCAGTTCCTGGCAGAGGTTCAAGGTCTGGTTCATGTCGTTGTTGCCGCTGGACAAGGAGCTGTGAGCTTGCGGTTGCCCGCGGCATTGGGCCTGGTTTGCGCGCTGGCGCTGTTGCCGGTCGTGCATGCGGCGCCGCCACCGCCGCCGTTACTGGTGCAGACAGAAATCAATTATCTGCTTGGGTTCGTCGAGAGTTCGGGCTGCGAGTTCTACCGCAACGGCAGCTGGCATGACTCAAAGGCGGCACAACACCATCTTCGCTACAAGTACGACTGGCTGGTGCGGCATGGTCAAATCACGACAACGGAGGACTTCATCGAGATGGCTGCCACCAGCAGCAGTTCGAGCGGTAAACCGTACAAGATCAGGTGCGACGGCAGCCCGGTCGTGAGCGCGAACGCATGGTTGCGCAGCGTCCTCGCGCGCTATCGGTTATCGGAAGCGCATTGAAATGAAAGAGCGCACCACGCGCGATGCGTGGTGCGCCTGCGACCGATGCGTTGGCAGGCCCGTACGCTGGTCCAGAACGCAGCGTCAGTCGTCCTTCTTGACCGTCAGTGTGCTGTGAACCGACTTCACATGCTCGGTTCCCTTTGCGACCGCAATGGCTTGGTCGATAGCCTCCTGCGACTCGGCGGTGCCGCTCAGCCACACGATGCCGTTCTTGTCCGTATCGACGTGGATCTTCGCCAGGCTGCCGAAATGTTCCGTGGCGAGCTTCGCCTTGATTTTCGTCGTGATCGCGGAATCCTTTACGAACGCTTCCGGGTTCGAGCGATCTGTGTCGGAATCCTGCGCCATGGCCGCGACCGGCGAGAGCAACGTACCCGCGATCAAGCAGGTCATAGCAAATGTAGTCTTCATTGTCCGTGCCTCATTGAGAACAACGAAGATGTTCTCACTCCCTGACAGACCCTGCCGTTCGCTACCGCACATAAAGCACGGGTCAAGACAGAGGCGGGCGAGGAGGTCGCGTCAGGCCGGTCGTGGCGGGGATTCGTCTTTCTGCTGCTGACGGCGCTGCTGTTTCTCATCGCGCTTCTTCTTCGCCGCCTCTTCGCGCTGCTTTTTCTGCTGTGAGTAATTCGGGGGTCTGGCCATGGAGTCTCCACCTTCAATCGTGACTGTGGCGCAGGGTAACGGTTGCGCGGTCGGGGGAACAGTGGTGGATGTTGGTGGGGAGGTCGGGGATCGGCTCCGGATGCTAGGCTGTGGACAGCGGACAGGCCGCAGCCCCTCGACCGAGGATCAAGAACGTGTTCGACATCGCTGCTTCGGTGCGGTTGCGTCCGTCGCCCTACTATGAAGCCACGCTCGCCGAGGGCGTCACCGGGTTCCAGCCGTATAACCGCATGCTCCTGCCCACGAGCTTCGGCCATCCGGAAGCGGAATACTGGCGGCTGATCAACGGCGTTTCGCAATGGGACGTCGCCTGTGAACGACAGGTGCAGTTGACGGGGCCGGATGCCAGGCGGCTCGCGCAGATCCTGAGTCCCCGCGACCTGACCCGTTGCAAAGCGGGCCAGGGCAAGTACGTGCCGCTGTGCAACCACGCGGGCGTGCTGGTCAATGACCCTGTCCTCCTCAAGCTCGACGAGGACCGCTACTGGCTGTCGGTCGCGGACTCGAACATCTGGCTCTGGGCGCAGGCGATTGCCGCCGAGCGTCGTCTCGACGTCGAGATCAGCGAACCCGACGTTTCGCCATTGGCGGTGCAGGGGCCAAGAGGCGAGGACGTGGTCGCTTCGATCTTCGGTGACTGGGTACGCGAACTGAAGTACTTCTGGTTCCGTGAGACCGCAATCGAGGGCATCCCGCTCGTGGTCGCGCGCTCGGGCTGGTCGAAGCAAGGGGGATTCGAGCTCTACCTGATGGACGAAGCGCGCGGCACGCAACTCTGGAACATCGTCAAGGAAGCCGGCAGGCGCTGGGATATCGGCCCCGGCGCTCCCAACACCTGCGAGTGGGTGGAAAGCGGACTGCTGTCCTTCGGCGCCGATACCGATGACACCACGAACCCGTACGAAGTACGCCTGGGCAAATACGTGGAATTGCAGGTGCCGGACGAGGTGATCGGCATACAGGCGTTGCGCCGCATCCATGCCGCAGGTCCCCGACGGCATCAGCTCGGGTTGGTGCTGCAGGGCGATGAGCCGATCGTGCTGCGCCCAAGCTGGCATACGATCCGCAAGGGCAACGAGAACGTGGGCAGCCTTACCAACTGTGTGTGGTCCTACCGGCTCAAGCAGAACATCGGCTATGCATTGATCTCGACGGCCTGCAACCCGGGCGACGCGGTTGAGGTCATTCACGACGGGCAGTCAAGAGCCGGCACTCTTACCGGATTGCCGTTCCTCTAGCCTCCGGGTCAATGCGCTTACGGCTTACGGCCTGCGGGTGGCGGTTCCATCGCGTCTGCCGGCACGGCGACCGGGTGCTTGCGGAAGATCGCAATCGTGCAGAACATCGTCACGGCGATGACGCCCATCAGCGCGTAGTTCTGCACGAAGCTCGCGTACTCGGACAGGCTGCCGAATAGCTTCGAGCCCGCGGAGCTGCCGAGGTTGGCCATCGACATGTAGACCGCGAACTGTGTGGCCGAGATGCGAGTGGAGCAGATGCTCATGGCGAGAGCGATGACGCAGACCATCGTGACGGGCTGCATCAGGACGTACGCCGACAGCATGAACAGCACGTAGGTGTTGTTGGTCCAGAGTTGCTGGGTTCCGGCGAGCAGGAACGCATGGGCACAGACCACGCCGATGGTCAGCAGCAGCA
This sequence comes from Steroidobacteraceae bacterium, assembly GCA_049687035.1. GTDB lineage: Bacteria > Pseudomonadota > Gammaproteobacteria > Steroidobacterales > Steroidobacteraceae > RPQJ01. The sequence goes on along the minus strand of JBAVIQ010000615.1, from coordinate 3,810 downwards.
TGGTCTTGGCGCCGAAGCGGTCGATCAGCGGCCCGAGCGCGAGAGCCGCGAAGGCGCCGGTGAGTCCCATCATGGCCACGAGCTGTGACCACTGGGACGTCGTGAATGAAAAGAGCTTCACCGCGGCGATCGGCATCAGGGCCTCGCCGTAGCCGGTGACCACTCCGTCGAAGAACATGATCAGCGATACGACGAGGCTGGTGCGCGCCCAAAGCACTCCGTTCAGATCTTGCACGACACTCTTGAACGAGCTTGCGACGCTGCGTTGACCCACGGCCTCGCCCTGCGTCCAGGGCAGCAGACGCTCACCCTCGCGTTCCCGCACGAAGAAGAAGGCAATCAGGACCAGGCCTGCACCGGCCGCGGCGACCACTCCGGTGACGGCCAGGCCGTACTTGACGAGCAGCGTTCCCGAGAGCGCGGCCGTCACCGCCCACCCGACGGCCTTGCCGCAGCTCATGAATGCATTGATCCGGCCGTGCTCGGACTCGGGCACGAGGTCGATCGCCATGCCGTCCACGGCCACATCCTGGGTGGCCGTAAACGAATTGATGATGACACCGAGCGCTGTCAGCAGCCCGATCTGCGCCATGGGGTCGTCGATCACAGCCAGGCTCAAGAGGCTGAGTACGAGTCCGAACTGGGCGCCGAGGACCCATGGGCGGCGACCGCCCATCGGCCGGTAGGCGAATCGATCCATGAGCGGGCCGGTGACCAGCTTGAAAGCCCACGGCAGCACGATGATCGCGAGGTAGGAGGCGATGGCGCCAGTGCTGGCCCCCTGGCTCGCCAGCCAGGCCGGCATGGCAATGTGCAGGAGGCCCTTTGGAATGCCCTGTGCAAAGTAGAGCGCCGCGCCGCTTGCGTAGCGCACGGCCGGGCTCCGCGACATGTAGAGCGTCGACGCCATGGTCCTGCCTCCCCCCTGCCTGGCGGCCGCTGCGCGTGCAGCGCCGGCTTTTATTCTGGTTGCATTCAGACTCGAGCGCGTCGGAATCTTGCCAGAGAATGAGCGTGCAGCCCGATCTGGCTTTAAGCAGGCGGTTTGACGTTGCCCGGAAAGCGCGAGCACGATAGCCACGCTCGGTCGATACCAACAACGGAGGGGGAGATCCTATGAAGCGACTTACAGTAATGCTGGCCGCCCTGGTGGGGTTATTCGTACTGGCGAATTCCGCCCAGGCGAATGTCCTGCGGGTCGTCGTGGTTGAAACGAACGACGTGACCGCTTACATGGGCCAATTGAACACTCTCAGGGCGAGCCTGCAGCGCCTCGGCAGCAAGTCAACGGTGCGGGCCTGGCGCGCGCGCTTTGCGGGCCCGAACGCTGGCTCGATCGTCGTTGCGGTCGAGTATGCCGACATGGCGACCTTCGCAGCGGAAGACTCCATGATCGCGAAGGACGCGGAATACCAGGCGACGCTCAAGAGCATGAGCCAGATTCGCAAGATCGTCTCGGACAGCCTGTACGAAGAGCTGAAATAGCCGGACGAGGGCCGCGTTTCAGGACTTGAAACGCGGCCCGCTCTACACTCAGTGCAGGTCGAAGCGGTCGAGGGTCATCACCTTGGACCAGGCTTTCGCAAAGTCTCCTGCGAACTTCTCCCGTCCGTCGACCGCGGCATAGACCTCGGCCACGGCGCGCAGTTCGGAGTTCGAGCCGAACGCCAGGTCGACCGGAGTCGCCGTCCACTTGACCTTGCCGGTCCCGCGATCGCGACCTTCGTAAATGCCCTCTGCCGTTGCAGACTTGTTCCACTTCGTGGACATGTCGAGCAGGTTCACGAAGAACTCGTTGCTCAAGGTCCCGGGCCGGGCTGTGAACACGCCATGGGCCGTCTGTCCGGCATTCGCGTTCAGGGTCCGCAGGCCGCCAACCAGCACGGTCATTTCCGGAACGGTCAGCGTCAGCATGCTGGCCTTGTCGACCAGCATTTCCGCTGGCGACCGGGCCTGACCGCTGCCGAAGTAGTTCCGGAAACCGTCCGCGGTCGGTTCGAGCACGGCGAAGGACGCAACATCGGTCTGCGCCTGCGACGCATCCGTGCGGCCCGGCGAGAACGGAACCTGCACGTCATAGCCCGCGTTCTTCGCCGCCTGTTCGATGGCGGCGCCACCACCAAGGACGATCACGTCGGCGAGCGAAACCTGTTTCCCGCCGGACGCCGCGCGGTTGAAGTCCTTCTGGATGCCCTCCAGACGCTGCAGCACCTTGGTCAGTTCAGCCGGATTGTTGACGGCCCAGTCCTTCTGCGGCGCGAGGCGGATGCGCGCGCCGTTCGCGCCACCGCGCATGTCGGTGCCACGGAACGAGGCTGCCGACGCCCAGGCTGTCCGGACCAGTTCAGGTACGGTCAGGCCCGAGGCGAGGATCCTGGATTTCAGCGCCGTCACATCGCTGGCGTCGACCAGCGCATGATCGACCTTGGGGAGCGGGTCCTGCCAGATCAGGTCCTCACGCGGGACCTCCGCACCGAGGTAGCGGGCACGCGGACCCATGTCGCGGTGGGTCAGCTTGAACCATGCCTTGGCAAACGCGAGTTTGAATTCCTCCGGATTCTGCTGGAACCGTTGTGCGATCTTCCGGTAGCTGGGGTCGAACTTCAGCGCGAGGTCCGTCGTGAACATGATCGGCGCATGCCGCTTCGACGGATCGTGCGCGTCCGGCACGAGGTTCGATCCCTGGCCGTCAGCGGGGATCCACTGGATCGCACCGGCGGGACTCCTGGTTTGTACCCACTCAAAGGCAAACAGGTTGTCGAGGTACTGCGTGCTGAACGCGACCGGGGTGGCCGACCACGCGCCTTCCAGGCCACTGGTGACCGTATCGACCCCGTTACCGCGGCCGCACTTGTTCTCCCAGCCCAATCCCTGCTGCTCGATACCGGCGGCGGCGGGCTCGGGTCCCACGCACTTGGACGGCTCGTGGGCGCCATGCGCCTTGCCGAAGGTGTGGCCACCGGCGATGAGCGCCAGGGTTTCCTCGTCATTCATCGCCATGCGACCGAAGGTCTCGCGGATGTCCTTCGCGGCAGCCAGCGGATCCGGATTGCCGTTCGGACCCTCGGGATTGACGTAGATCAGGCCCATCTGGACGGCCGCCAGCGGGTTCGCCAGTTTCCGGTCGCCGCTGTAGCGCTCGTCGGCCAGGAACTTCTTCTCGGGACCCCAGTCGACGAGTTCGGGTTCCCAGTCGTCCTTGCGCCCGCCGGCAAAGCCGAAAGTCTGGAAGCCCATGGACTCCAGCGAGACATTCCCGGCCAGGACCATCAGGTCAGCCCAGGAGATGTTGTGGCCGTATTTCTGCTTGACCGGCCACAGCAAGCGCCGCGCCTTGTCGAGGTTGGCATTGTCCGGCCAGCTGTTGAGCGGCTCGAGCCGCTGTTGACCACCGCCGGCGCCGCCACGCCCGTCACTCACACGGTACGTACCGGCGCTGTGCCAGGCCATCCGGATGAAGAACGGCCCGTAGTTGCCATAGTCGGCCGGCCACCAATCCTGCGAGGTCGTCAGGACCATCTTGATGTCCTGCTTGACGGCCTTGAGGTCCAGGTTTGCAAATGCCTTGGCGTAGTCGAACTCTGCGCCCAGCGGGTTCGATTCGGCGCCGTGCTGCCGCAGCGGCGACAGGTCGAGTTGCTCAGGCCACCAGAACTGGTTTGGCCTCGGCTCGCCCTGAGCGCTGGCTGCAAGCGTCGGCACCAACGGTAGCGCTGCGATTGCGATGGCGACTAGCGACGTCGTCAGTTTCCTATGCATGGAGATCTCCTGGATCTAGCGGGACGATCAGTTCTGCGCCGATCATATAGC
>JBAVIQ010000614.1:0-7622 GCA_049687035.1 Steroidobacteraceae bacterium | reverse complement strand
CACGGCCAGCCGCCCGTTGGCGCGCGGCGTGGTATCACCGGCCGAAGCCCTCGGCGTTTTCGCCGTGCTGGGACTGATCGCGCTGGCATTGCTGATCCCGCTCAATCGCCCGACGCAGGTGCTCGCGCTGATCGGCGGTGTGCTCGCCGTGACCTACCCGTTCCTGAAGCGGTTCTTCGCGCTGCCGCAGGCGTACCTCGGCCTCGCGTTCTCGTGGTCCGTGCCGATGGCCTTCGCCGCGCAGACCGGCGAGTTGCCCCTGGTCGCATGGGTGCTGTTCGTGGCGGGCGTGCTGTGGACCACGGCGTACGACACGATCTACGCGATGGTCGATCGCGAGGACGATCTCGTGATCGGCATCCGCTCGTCGGCGATCCTGTTCGGCCGCGCGGATCGCGGGATCGTCGCAGCGCTGCAGGCCGGCACGCTGGTGCTGCTCGCGCTTGCGGGTCACCTCGCGCAGCTCGGGCGCTGGTACTGGCTGGGTCTCGGCATTGCCGTGGCCACCTCGCTGCACCAGCAATACCTGATCCGCCGGCGCGATCCGGCGGATTGCTTCCGCGCTTTCCTGAACAACAACCTGTTCGGGCTCGCCGTGTTCGGCGGCATCCTGCTCGATTACCTGTTCAGCGCCTGAGCACCCTGGCGCGCGCAGCGCCAGGGGTCTCAGCGCGGCTCGGCCATCGCGTGCCGCCGGCCCGGCAACACCCAGTGCAGCACCAGCGAACCCATCACGGCTGACAGCAGCGTGCCCGCGAGGATGCCGAGACGGTCGCTGACGATGACCTCGCCGGTGGCCGTGTTCTCGAACGCGAGCATGCCGATGAACAGGCTCATCGTGAAGCCGATGCCGCACAGGATCGCGGCGCCGTAGACCTGCGCGAACGTGACGCCGCTCGGCAGGCGGGCCAGTCCCGTCTTGACCGCGAGCCACGAGAACGTGAACACGCCGACCTGCTTGCCGACGAACAGCCCGAGCAGGATGCCGAGCGGAATCGGCTCGAGCAGCGTGCGCGGGCTCATGCCCGCAAGATTCACGCCGGCATTCGCAAACGCAAAGACCGGCAGGATGCCGAACGCCACCCACGGATGCAGCGAATGCTCGAGCCGCGATGACGGCGGATGGTCGGGATGGGCTGGATCCGACGTCGGCACGAAGAGCGCCGCCACGACGCCCGCGAGCGTCGCATGCACGCCCGACTTGAGCACGAACACCCAGAGCGCGGTGCCAACCAGGATATACGCCGCGATGCGCGTGACCCCGCTGCGGTTCAGCACGAACAACGCGACGACCGCGACACCGGCGCCCATGAGCGCTTCGACCGAGAGGTCGCTGGTGTAGAACAGCGCGATGATCACGATCGCGCCGAGATCGTCGAGCACGGCCAGCGTCATCAGGAAGACCTTGAGTCCCACCGGCACGCGATTGCCGAACAGCGACAGCACGCCGAGCGCGAAAGCGATATCGGTCGCCGAAGGAATCGCCCAGCCGCGGCTGCCGATCGGATCGTTCGAGTTCAGCGCGGCGTAGATGGCCGCGGGCACGAGCATGCCGCCGAGCGCGGCGATTACGGGCAGCGCCACCTTGCTGCGATCCGAAAGTTCGCCCGCGACGACCTCGCGCTTGATCTCGAGCCCGATCAGCAGGAAGAAGACCGCCATCAACAGGTCGTTGATCCAGATCAGCAGGGTCTTGTCGAGCTTGAACGCGCCGACCTGCAGCTTGATCGGGGTCTGCAGGAAAGCCTGATACAGGTCCGAGAGCGGCGTGTTCGCGGCGAGCATGGCCAGCACGCCTGCAATCACGAGCAGGATGCCGCTCGCGGATTCGAGCTTCATGAAATCGCGCAGGGCGACGGAGATGGAATCGTAGGAATGCTGCATCGGGGTGGCGCCTGGTTCGAGTGCGGTGCAGTTTACCGGACGCAATCGCCTTCCCGCCCGGCTCAGCCGAGTGCGCGTGCCACGGCCCAGACTGCGATCGATGCGGCGCCGGCGGCCTGCAAGGTCGACGCGGCCGCGATGGCCGTGCTGCCGGTGGTCACGACATCGTCGATCAGGACGACGTGCTGGCCCGCCACGATGTTTGCATCGGCGGCAAAGGCCCCGCTCAGGTTGCCTGCGCGTTCCTGGCGCGAGAGTCCGACCTGCGGCGCCGTGCTGCGAACCCGGCGCAAACCCGGTCCTGCGAGCCGCAGATCGAGCAGGCGCGACACGACCCGCGCGATTTCGTGCGACTGGTTGAAGCCTCGCTCGACGAGCCGGGACGGGTGCAAGGGCATGGGCACGATCAATGCGGACTCTCGCCATGGATCGCTATTCTCACTTGCCGCCTGCATGACCATGCGCGTACCGAAGACCCGCGCATGCGCCAGCGCGCCTTCGTATTTGAGTGCCTGCACCAGTTGCGTCACCGGAAATTCATAGGCCCACGGGGCCACGCACCGGGAGTAGGGCAGATCGAGCGCACGGCAACGCGCGCAACCGTCTTCCGCACCTTCCTTACCTTCCTCCCCTTCCTCCCCTTCCTCCCCGTTGCGCGGCAAGCCACAGCGCCGGCACGGATCCGGTACGACCGGGATTTCAGCTTCGCAGTCCGCGCATAAATCGAACGCCGGAGGTTGACCGGGACGGCGGCACAGGACGCACCGCGGTGGCAGCGCCCACGCCATGCAGCGATCAATCGTCGTGTAAACCTGGCTGCGGCGCATTGGTTGACAGGGTCCGCCGGGGTCCGAATACTGCCCGGACGCTGCTCAGCACAGCGTGGGCCAGCTGATTACCCGTTACCTGCGCTCATTCTGCTCACTTCGACGAGATTCACACCATGACCGCGCCCGACCTCAGCCTGCTCGGCACCGTACGCACCGACTGGACGCTCGAGGAGGCGCGCGCGGTCTACACCGCCCCGTTCAGCGACCTGCTGTTCCACGCCCAGCGCGTGCATCGCGACAACTTCGTGCCGAACCAGGTGCAGGTGAGCACCCTCATCTCGATCAAGACCGGCGCCTGCCCCGAGGACTGCTCGTACTGCCCGCAGAGCGTGCGTTACGACACCGGCCTCGAGCGCGAAGAACTGATGGAGGTCTGCGACGTGGTGGAGCGGGCGCAGGCGGCCAAGGCCAACGGCGCGACGCGTTTCTGCATGGGCGCCGCCTACCGCAACCCGAAGCCGCACCAGCTGCAGAAGATCAAGGCGATGGTGAGCGAGGTCCGCGCGCTCGGTCTCGAGACCTGCGCGACGCTCGGCATGCTGACACCGCAGCAGGCGACGGAGCTGAAGGACGCGGGGCTCGACTACTACAACCACAACCTCGACACCTCGAAAGAGTTCTACGGCGAGATCATCACGACACGCACCTACCAGGATCGCCTCGACACGCTGCAGGCCGTGCGCGATGCCGGCCTCAACGTCTGCTGCGGCGGCATCCTCGGCATGGGCGAAACCGAGACCGATCGCGTTGCGCTGCTGCACACGCTCGCGACCTTGCCGCAGCATCCGGAGAGCGTGCCGATCAACCAGCTGGTGCAGGTGCCGGGCACGCCGTTGCACGGCCTGCCGGAACTCGACCCGCTCGACCTCGTGCGCGCGATCGCGACGGCGCGGCTGCTGCTGCCGAAGTCGTACGTGCGCCTCTCCGCTGGCCGCACCGACATGAGCGATGCCGTGCAGGCGCTCTGCTTCCTGGCCGGCGCCAATTCCATTTTCTACGGCGACCGCCTGCTCACGACGCCGAATCCCGGCCGCAGCCATGACGAGCAGCTGTTCGAACGGCTCGGCATCGTGCCGGAGCAAGCCGCCGCCGTCGCTGGCTGAACGGGCGACGCGCCGATGTCGCGCGCCGACGAGACGCTCGCGCAAAAGCTGGCGGAACAGGCTGCCGCCGGACGGTCACGCCGACGACGCACGGTCGACGCGCGTGGACCGGGTGGCGTTCGCGTCACCGTCGAGGGACGCGAGTGCCTTGCCTTCTGCAGCAATGATTACCTCGGGCTCGCGGACCACCCGCGCATCGTCGCCGCGTTCTGCGAGGCCGCGCGCCGCTGGGGTGTGGGCAGCGGTGCATCGCACCTGGTGAGCGGTCACGACGCCGAACATCACGCGCTCGAAGAAGAACTCGCCCAGTTCGTCGCACGTCCCCGTGCCTTGCTCTTTTCCACCGGTTACATGGCGAACCTGGCGGTGGGTGCGGTGCTGGTGCGCCGCGGGGATCACGTGCTCGAAGACCGGCTCAATCACGCTTCACTGCTCGACGCGGGCCTCGCCTCCGGCGCGCGGCTTGCGCGGTTCGCGCACGGCGACGTCGCGGCGCTGCGCGCCAAGCTGTCGAAGATCGGCGCGACGGCTCGCACGCTGGTGATGACCGACGGCGTGTTCAGCATGGATGGCGACATTGCGCCGCTGCGTGAGATCGCCACGGCTTGCCGCGAGACGGCAGCGCAACTGCTCGTCGACGATGCGCACGGATTCGGCGTGCTCGGCGCCAACGGTGCGGGTGCGGTCGAGGCAGCCGGGCTCGATGGCGACGACGTGCCGATCCTGATGTGCACGCTCGGCAAGGCCGTCGGCACGTTCGGGGCGTTCGTCGCGGGCTCGCTGGTGTTGATCGAGAGCCTGCTGCAGCGCGCGCGCACGTACATCTACACGACGGCGCTGCCGCCGGCGGTGGCGGCCGCGACACGTGAATCACTGCGCGTGATGCGCGACGAACCGTGGCGTCGCAGCCGCGTGCTTGAGCACGCTGCGCGTTTCCGCGAGGGAATTGCAGAACTGGGACTGCAGTCGCTGCCGTCGCGCACGCCGATCCAGCCCGTCGTGCTGGGAGCTGACGACACCGCGGTAAGAGTCAGCGATGCACTGTTCGAGCAAGGTTTCTGGGTGCCCGCGATTCGCCCGCCGACCGTGCCCGCTGGCACATCGCGCCTGCGCTTCACGTTCTCGGCCTCGCACACTGCGGCACAGGTCGAGCAGTTGCTCGCCGCATTGCAAGGACTGCGTGCGAGTGGTGTGCTCAGGCCGGCGGCATCGGCATGAGCACCCCCTTGCACGTCGAAATCCGCGGCGACGGTCCCGACGTCGTGCTGCTGCACGGCTGGGCGTTGCATGGCGGCATGTGGGGCCCGTGGATCGAGCAGCTTGCGCGCCGGGCGCGCCTGCATTGCATCGACCTGCCGGGGCACGGTCGCAGCGCGTGGCCTGCGGGTGCCTCGACGCTGCGTGATCTCGCGCGCGTCGTCTCGCCGCACGTGCCGAACGGTGCGGCGGTACTGGGTTGGTCACTGGGGGGCATGGTGGCGCTGGAACTCGCACGCTCGCGGCCTGGCGACCTTGCCGCGCTGGTGCTGGTGGCAACCACTCCGTGTTTCCTTGCGCGCGAAGACTGGCCGGCGGGCATGAATCCCGGCGTGCTGGACGGTTTCGCCGCTGGCCTCGCCGGTGATTACCGTCGCACCCTGTCCAATTTCCTTGCGCTGCAGACCTGGGGCGACGAGAACGCGACCCAGGCGCTGCGCTCGTTGCGAGCGAACCTGGACGCGCACGGCGAACCCGATCCGCAGGCCCTTGCCGCTGGACTCGAGATTCTTCGCACCGCGGACCTGCGTGCAGACCTCGCCGCGATCGCGATCCCGACACTGGTCATCGCCGGCGAGCACGATCGCATCACGCCGGTGGCGGCGGGACGTGAATTGGCGTCGCGGCTGCCGTCCGCCCGTTTCGTCGAGGTACCGAAGGCGGGCCACGCGCCGTTCCTTTCACATCCGGACGCGGTTCGGCGCGAGATCGAACACTTCCTGTCCTTCCTGTCGCCTTCGCCCATGTCAGTGGGAGAGGGTCTGGGTGACGGCTCTATCCCGGGGTCCTCCTCCGCGCGCAGCGCGACCGGCACTGCGGCGTCGGGAGAGATCAGCGTAGCGGGGCAGGCAGGGGCAGCGGGAGAGGCCAAGCAACAGAGTGAATTCACGCTCGACGTCCGGCGCGTCCGCGAGTCATTTTCGCAGGCGGCCGTGACGTACGACGCCGCAGCGGTCCTGCAGGCCCAGGTGCGTGACGAACTGCTGCGCCGGCTCGACATCCTGCGCATGGAGCCGGAAGTCGTCATCGATCTCGGTGCCGGCACCGGACAGGCGACGATCGCGCTCAAACGCAGATACCCGCACAGCCGGGTCGTGGCGATGGACATCGCGCATGGCATGTTGCTGCAGGCACGCAAGCGCCAGACCCTGCTGCGCCGGTTTGACCGGATAGTGGCCGATGCGGTGACGCTCCCGCTGCGGGATGCCTCGGTCGACATGCTCTTCTCGAGCCTGATGCTGCAGTGGTGCAACGATCCGGACCAGGTGCTGCGCGAATGCCGGCGGGTGCTGCGGCCAGGGGGCGTGCTGCACTTCACCACGCTCGGCCCCGACACCCTGATCGAGTTGCGGAAATCCTGGCAGGCCGCCGACCCGGGCCACGCCCACGTGAACCGGTTCATCGACATGCACGACCTCGGCGACGCGCTGATGCGGGCCGGGTTCGCCGAACCGGTGCTCGACGTCGAGCGGTACACGCTGACCTACGGCGACGCACGCGGCCTGATGCGGGACCTCAAGGCGATCGGCGCGCACAACGCGACGGGGGGCCGGGCTCGCGGCCTGACCGGCAAGTCCACCCTTGCTCGCATGCTCGCCGCCTACGAAGGATTCCGTCGGGAGGGTAGATTGCCGGCGACGTACGAGGTGGTCTTCGCGCAGGCCTGGTGCCCCACCAAGCCGATCCGCGCCAAGGGCCAACCGCAGGCAGAAACGGTGGTTCCCATGAGTGCGATCCGTCGCCGCAACTAATAATCTAATTTGATCAATAGGTGACTTATTTGTCTATCAGGTGTGTTTTGACTACTTTATTTTGATATTACTCGGTGCGTGACCCGAAACTCTTCTGATTTCCAAATCCCGTAAAATCCGTAATATACGGAAATCTAAGGAGACGCCCAGATGGTTCGAGTTACTGCCACCGAGTTCGCCAAGAACTTCGGCCGATACCGCGAGGAGGCCCAGCGGGAGCCAGTGGCGATCACCAGTCATGGCCGCACCAGCGGGTACTTTGTGTCGCCCCACGAATACGCCGAGCTTGAGCGTCTGCGCGCCAACGAGCGGCGCGTCTACCGGATCGAGGAACTGCCCGAGAACATCGTCGAGGCCATCTCCGAGGCCAAGATGGACCCGAAACACGAACACCTGAACGCACTACTCGACAAGTAGCGGCACTTGGGCCTGGATCAGGTGCGTTCGTGTCAGTGTAACCTGCTGCGCCGCGCCTTGACCGCTTGTCGGCGCAGGCGTATCCGACATGCAGGCTGCGCCATCCGGCGAACGGTCCTCAAGGCGCAGCCATCCCCAAGATCAGGAGGAACTGGCCATGCACGCAAACCGACAAACCACTGAGCACAAGACCTTCGGCAAACCCGACGAGACCCGCGCATTCCCGCACGGCAAGGCCGAGATTCTGAAAATTGGTGGCGGTGAGGTCGGCCGGCTCGTGTTCGAGCCGGGCTGGCGATGGTCCACCGACGTGAAACCGCTCGCAAAGACGAAAAGTTGTGAGGCACCGCATTTCCAGTATCACGTGAGCGGACGACTTG
>JBAVIQ010000613.1:0-2742 GCA_049687035.1 Steroidobacteraceae bacterium | reverse complement strand
GGAAGGGGAGGAAGGGCAGGAAGGGCTGAGTCGTAACGTTCATCTCGATACCAGACCGATCGAAATCGAGATCCACCAGTAAAGAAGGCCGGCATTGCCGGCCTTCTTCGTTTGGATAAGTGGAAAGGCGTCAGCGCACGGTCCGGCAATCTCCTTCCGGCCCTTCCTCCCCTTCCTGCCCTTCCTGTCCTTCCTCGCCCTTCCGTCAGAGCCAGTAGACGAAGATGAACAGTCCCAGCCAGACCACGTCCACGAAGTGCCAGTACCAGGCCACCGCCTCGAAGGCGAAGTGCTGCTTGGGCGTGAAGTGGCCCTTCATGACGCGCAGCCAGATCACGACCAGCATGATGGCGCCAAGCGTCACGTGCAGGCCGTGGAAGCCGGTGAGCATGAAGAAGGTCGAGCCGTAGACGCCGCTGCCGAGCGTCAGGTTCAGCTCGGTGTAAGCGTGGTGGTACTCGATCGCCTGCAGGTAGACGAACGCGAAACCCAGCAGGAACGTGGCGGCGAGGAAAGTCTTGAGCACGCCGCGCTTGCCGGCCTGCAGCGCATGGTGGGCGATGGTGATCGTCACGCCCGACGACAGCAGCAGCGCGGTGTTGACCGCCGGCAGGCCGAACGCAGGGATCGTCTCGAACGCGCCACCCACGGCTGACGGACCATTGGTCGGCCACGCCGGTTCGTAGTCCTTCCACAGGAACAGGTTGCTCAGGAACTTGGCGCCCTCACCGCCGAGCCACGGCACCGACAGGTTGCGTGCGTAGTACAACGCGCCGAAGAACGCGGCGAAGAACATCACTTCCGAGAAGATGAACCACATCATTCCCATGCGGAACGAGCGGTCGACGCTGGCGTTGTACATGCCCGCCTGGTTCTCGCCGATGACGGTGCCGAACCAGCCGTAGAACATGAACAGCACGGCGGCGAAACCCGCCCAGAAGATGAAGGGTCCGAAGTTCACGCCGTTCAGCAGCGAGGCCGCACCAAGCATCATGACGAACAGCGAGACCGCGCCGACGATGGGCCATTTGCTGCCGTGCGGGATGTAGTATTTCCCCGCGTCGTGCGCGGTGTCTGCGTGGGCCATGTGGGCTGCCTCTGTGTCTGTCTTGTGCTGACTGCGAACCGTTAAACCGGACCGGATGTTACTGCCTTTGCGCAGTGACTGCCGCCGCCACCCGCTTGGGCTCCGCGTCGGCCACCGTGTACATCGAATAGGCGAGCGTCATGCGGTCCACTTCCTGCGGCAGGTCGGGGGCCACGATGAAGCGCACCGTGAATTCTCGCTGCTCTTGCGCCTGGAACGTCTGCGGCGTGAAGCAGAAGCACTCGGTCTTCTGCAGGTACTTCGCCGTCGTCGACGGAGCGACGCTCGGGATGGCCTGGCCCACCACTGGTACGTCCGCGCGGCTCTTGATGAGGAACTTCGCCTCGTAGAGCTTGCCCGGCTGCAGTTTCATCGCACGCGTCTCGGGTGTGAGCTCGAACGCGCTGCCGGGCGGGATCATCGACATGAACTCGAGGGTGATCTCGCGGCCCACGCCGGCTGCGGATGCCTGGATCGCGGACGGCGCTGCGTTGACGCGGATGCCCGCAGCCTCGCAGATCACATCGTAGAGCGGCACGAGCGCGAAGCCGAACGCGAAGCTGCCCGCCACCATCACCCAGAGGCTCCGGGTGAGCGAGCGGTTCGCCTTGGCTTGCGGGGTGGTGCTGCTCATGCCGCGTGTTGTCTCAGGGTTGCGCGCTGATCACGCCCGACGCGATGAAGGCGACATAGATGGCGATCGCAACCACCGCCAGCACGATGGCTGAACGGCGGATGCGTCGGCGCTGCTCCTCGGTCGGGTCACGCTCGGCCATTTCGTTCAACGCCGCGCCTCTACTTGACGACCGGAGCGTCTTCGAACGTGTGGTACGGAGCCGGCGAAGGCACCGTCCACTCCAGGCCGTGGTTGTACGCGCCTTCCCAGACGGTATCCGACGCCTTGGCGCCGCCACGCGCGCACTTGATGATGATGTACACGAAGAGCAGCTGCGACAGGCCGAAGCCGAACCCGCCGATCGAGGACACCATGTTCCAGTCGGCGAACTGCGTCGAGTAGTCCGGGATGCGGCGTGGCATGCCGGCCAGACCCAGGAAGTGCTGCGGGAAGAACAACAGGTTCACGAAGACCGTCGACAGCCAGAAGTGCCAGTTGGCGAGCTTGACGTCGTACATGTGGCCGGTCCACTTCGGCATCCAGTAGTAGACGCCCCCCATGATGGCGAATACCGCGCCCGGCACCAGCACGTAGTGGAAGTGCGCCACGATGAAGTAGGTGTCGTGGTACTGGAAGTCAGCCGGGGCGATGCCCATCATCAGGCCCGAGAAGCCGCCGATCGTGAACAGGAACAGGAACGCGAGCGCGAACAGCATCGGCGGTTCGAACGTGAGCGAGCCCCGCCACATCGTCGCGGTCCAGTTGAACACCTTCACGCCGGTGGGCACGGCGATCAGCATCGTGCTGAGCATGAAGAACATCTCGCCCGCGAGCGGCATGCCCACCGTGAACATGTGGTGGGCCCAGACGATGAACGACAGGAACGCGATCGAGGCGGTCGCGTAGACCATCGCGTCGTAGCCGAACAGCTTCTTGCGCGAGAACGTCGGGATGATCTCCGACACGATCCCGAACGCGGGCAGGATCATGATGTAGACCTCGGGGTGCCCGAAGAACCAGAAGATGTGCTGGTAGAGCA
>JBAVIQ010000612.1:0-7091 GCA_049687035.1 Steroidobacteraceae bacterium | reverse complement strand
TGTTCGAGCTGATCCGGCGCAAGCGCGCAAACGGCGTGGTGTTTCTCAGCGGCGACATGCACTACGCCGAGTTGTCGAAGCTCGACGTCAACGTGCCCTACACGTTGTGGGACCTCACCTCGAGCGGCCTCACTGAAGTCTGGCCCGCCGCCACGCCGAACGCCAACCGGGTGAGCGACGTGATCCGCGAGCCGAACTTCGGGCTCATCGACATCGACTGGCAGGGCCCGCAGACCACGGTCACGTTATCCGTCATGGACCAGCGCGGGACCCGGCGCATCGAGCAGCGCCTGCCTCTGGCCGATATGTGCGAGCGGCCCGAAGACCGTCCATGAACCGTTGATCCGGCGGCAAAGCCTTGGATCTGCGATCCACGTCCCGGCGCCCTGCGAGATCGGGGTCCCACCCCGAATTCAGGCGCGGTGCAGGCGCACCGGCTGGCGCCTGGATCCCCAGGTGCCCGGCCGAGGCGCGAACACACCGGGCAGTTTCTCACCGCACTCGGCGCAACAGCCTTCGGCGGTGAGGCCCCAGCGCCCGAGCTCGTACCAGTCGCGCTCGATCAGCAACGCGTGGCAGCGATGACACCAGGTGCTGCCGCCGGTACGGTCATGGACGTTGCCCGTGTAGACGTAACGTAATCCGTTGCGCATGGCGATTTCGCGCGCACGCGTGAGCGTGGCGGGAGGCGTCGGAGCGTGGTCGGTCATTTTCCAGTCGGGGTGGAACGCCGAGAAGTGCAGCGGCACGTCAGGCCCGAGCTTGTCGGCAATCCATCGTGTCATCTCGTCCAGTTCGGCGTCCGAGTCGTTCTCGCCCGGGATCAGCAGCGTGGTGATCTCGAACCAGACGCGCGTCTCCTGCTTCAGGTACACGAGCGTCTCGAGTACTGGAGCCAGTTCGGCCCCGCAGATCTTGCGGTAGAAACGCTCGGTGAAAGCCTTCAGATCAACGTTGGCGGCGTCGATCGACGCAAAGAACTCCGCCCGCGGCTCCGGACAGATGTAACCCGCCGTGACGGCCACGGTGCGCACGCCAGCGTCATGGCAGGCTGCAGCGACATCGACTGCGTACTCCATGAAAACAGTCGGGTCATTGTAGGTGAACGCCACGCTGGCGCAGCCGAGCCGGCTTGCCGTTGCCGCCAGTTCTTCCGGCGAGGCCGAATCCGCGAGCGTGTCCATCTCGCGTGATTTGCTCATGTCCCAGTTCTGGCAGAACTTGCAGGCCAGGTTGCAGCCCGCCGTGCCGAACGAAAGCACGGACGAGCCGGGCAGGAAATGGTTGAGCGGCTTCTTCTCGATCGGGTCGACGCAGAAGCCGCTTGACCGTCCATAGGTGTACAGCTCGATGCCATCGCGGTTGCGGCCGCGCACGAAGCACAGTCCGCGCTGGCCCTCGTGCAACCGGCAGCGGCGCGGGCAGACGTCGCATTGCACGCGCCCGTCGTCGAGGCGCGTCCAGTAGCGCGTGGGGGTCGCGGAGAGGTCGGTATTCATACGCTTGGCGCCCATCGTCCTCGGGCGGGATATTGGTTTCGCGTCGGTGCGTCACCAGATAAGGGAGTATTCGAACTCCCACGGAACTACGATGTTGAGACTGGACAAGGATAAGTCAAGGATACGACCGCCCGCGGTGGCTGGACTGTTCTATCCTGAGAATGCGAACAAGTTGCGACACGACGTGAACGGCTACATTGCTGAGTGTTCGCCGCGCGCTGCGGTGGCGGATCGTCCGAAAGCGCTGATCGTGCCGCACGCGGGATACCAGTACTCCGGGCCCGTCGCCGGCGTCGCGTATCGGCGGCTGCGCGACTGGTCCGCGAGCATCCGTCACGTCGTGATGATCGGCCCGAGCCATCGCGTGCCGATACGCGGTCTCGCCGTCCCGTCAGTCGACTTGTTCGCGACGCCGCTAGGCGATGTACCGGTCGACGCGACAGGTCGCGAGCGCCTGCTCGAACTCGAGCTGGTCGGCATCTCCGATTCGGCGCACGCCGCGGAACATTCGCTGGAAGTGCAGCTGCCGTTCCTGCAGGTCGTGCTCGAGGATTTCGACATCCTGCCGATCACCGTCGGCTTCGCGCCCGCAGAGCTGGTAGCGCGAGTGATCGACGCGGTGTGGGGCGGGCCCGACACGCTGGTGCTGGTCAGCTCCGATCTCAGTCACTATCACACCTGGAGTGACGCGCGGCAGCTCGACGCTGAAACAACGCGGTCGATCGTCGAGCGACGCAGCGACCTTCCCGACGAGCAGGCCTGCGGTGCCTGCGGCATCAACGGGCTCATGCAGGTCGCGCGCCGGCGCGGCCTGACCGTGGAATTGCTCGACCAACGCAACTCAGGAGACACGGCCGGTGATCGGTCACGGGTCGTGGGCTACGGCAGCTATGCGCTCTATGAAACTTGAACCGGCAGCGCGGCAAGCGGTGCTGCGAACTGCCGCGACTTCCATAGAGGCCAAGCTGGGGCTGGTCGAGGCTACGCCACCGGAGGTGGCCGACACATGCGGGGCGCCTGGGGAACCGCGCGCGAGCTTCGTCACGCTGACGATCGAAGGCGAGCTGCGCGGCTGCTGCGGCACGCTCGAGCCCATGCGATCGCTGTTGCTCGACGTCTGGAGCAATGCCCAGGCCAGCGCGTTCCGCGACCCCCGCTTCCCGCCCCTGACGGCGCGCGAGTGGCATCGGTCGAGCCTGGAGGTGTCGTTGCTGACGCCGTGCGAACGAATAGCGGTCAGCACGGAGCAGCAGTTGCTGCTCGAACTGGTCCCCGGTCGCGATGGGCTGGTGCTCGAGTGGCGTGGGATGAGGGCAACCTTCCTGCCGAAGGTCTGGGAGCACGTCACCGGACCGCACGACTTTCTGCACCGGCTCAAAGAGAAGGCGGGACTCAGAGCGGATTTCTGGGCGCCAGACGTCCGCGTGTGGCGCTACGAGACGGAGATCATGGCCGTGGAGCGCCCGGCAACGCTCGTGGCTGCCCCGTCGATCGGATGACCCACGGAACGCAGAATAGAATCAGCGGCTGGCACGCACGTAGTTCAACGGCAAGACCATAGCTTCCCAAGCTACTAACGTGGGTGCGATTCCCATCGCCCGCGACTTCGGTATTGCCATGCGGAAACTGCGAACATCATTTCGCCGTATGACGAAATACAATGTTTCCGATGCCACCCGAAACCACTCCTGCCTCGCCCGATGCCGTCTTCAAGGCGCTGGGCAGTCCGGCACGCCTCACCTTGGTACGCACGCTCGTCGCCGGTGAGCGTTGCGTTTGCGACCTGGTCGACGCCGTGGGCCTGGGGTGGTCGACCACCTCGAAGCACCTGGACGTCCTGCGTGAGGCGGGCGTCGTCTCCAGTGACAAGCGCGGGCAGAAGATCTTCTACCGCCTCGAACTCGCCTGCGTCGCGGAGTTCATCGACTGCCTCGACGGGGTCTGCGCAGGCAAGCAGGCAAAGCGAGTTGCCTGCTGCGCCTGAGGAGTCGTCATGGCCACCCTTACCCTCAATCCCTCCGCGCGACACGAACTCAAGATCTTCGGGCTACTCGCCGCGGTGTTCGCAGCGGTCTACTTCCTGCCCGTTGGCCAGCCGCGCTTCGACGGCGCGGTGAGCGAAGCTCTCGAACTCACGAAGTGGTACGCACGCGAGCACGTGGTGCTCTGCTTGCTGCCCGCGTTCTGGATCGCCGGCGCCATCGCTGCGTTCGTTTCGCAAGCATCCGTGATGCGCTACCTCGGCCCGACGGCATCAAAGCCACTGGCCTATGGAGTCGGTTCCGTGTCCGGCACGATCCTGGCGGTGTGCAGTTGCACCGTGCTGCCGCTGTTCTCGGGCATCTACCGGATGGGTGCAGGCCTCGGCCCTGCAACCGCATTTCTGTATTCCGGCCCCGCGATCAATGTGCTCGCGATCGTGATGACCGCAAAAGTACTGGGCGCGCCGCTTGGCATCGCCCGTGCGGTCGGCGCGGTGGCATTCAGCGTCATCATTGGCCTGCTCATGGCGTTCATCTTCCGTCATGAGGAGCAGAAGAAGGTCGCGGCAGCCATCGCGCTGCCGGAACTGGAAGCGGGTCGACCGCTGCGGCAGACTGCCACGTTCTTCGCGGTGCTCGTCGGCATTCTGGTCTTCGCGAACTGGGGCGCTGCCTCGCAAACTACGGGCTTCTTTGCGACGGTTTTCGCCGCGAAGTGGTTGCTCACTTCGCTGCTCGGCGGCGTGCTCGCGATCATGCTGTGGCGCTGGTTCAAGCTCGAGCCGGCGCGCATCGCCACCGTCGCTGCGGCAACGATCATCACTGCGGTCGCGCTTCCGGGGCACCCGACCTGGCCATTCCTCGGTGCCATCGTCGGTCTCGCCTGGCTGACCGCAGGTCGTGACGACGAGGCCGGCGAGTGGTTCAACCAGGCGTGGGATTACACGAAGCAGATCGTGCCGTTGTTGCTCGGCGGCGTCCTCGTGGCGGGCTTCCTGCTCGGGCGTCCGGGCCACGAGGGAATGATTCCCTCCGAGTGGATCAGCGATCTCGTCGGCGGCAACTCCGCCGCCTCGAACCTGTTTGCCGCCGTGTCCGGTGCGTTCATGTACTTTGCCACGCTGACCGAGGTGCCCATCGTGCAGGGCCTCGTCGGCAGCGGCATGGGCGCAGGCCCCTCGCTCGCACTGCTGCTCGCGGGCCCAGCCCTGAGCCTGCCGGCAATGCTGGTGCTCAATTCAATACTTGGCCTGAAGAAGACCGCCACGTACGTGGCGCTCGTCATCGTGATGGCCGCGATCAGTGGCTTGATTTACGGACTGTTGATGGTTTAGGCGGGTATCAACCCGCAGGAGCGCGGTTATGAAGATTCAAATCCTGGGTTCCGGCTGCGCCAAGTGCCGTCAGCTGACGGCGGTGGCCGAGCAGGCGGCGCATGACCTGGGTGTCCAGTACGACCTCGAGAAGGTGACAGACGTGAAGCGTTATGCCGATTTTGGCGTGATGTTCACACCCGCCCTGGTGGTCGATGGCGTGGTGAAATCGAGCGGCAAGGTGCCGTCAATCGACGAAGCGAAAAGGCTGCTGAGCTGACCATGAGGCGCCTGTTCTGATCCCAGGCCACGAACGCACGAGCACGCAGTGATCGAGCAAGTCGACGAATCATCGAATGGGCCACTGGCCGCAAGACTGAACGCAGCGTGCCAGTGCATCTGGGTCGATCGTGCGAAATTGCGCGACCAGCTCCGCGCCAATCTGGGCGACGCGGGCAGCCTCCTCGAATCCCAGGCTGGACTCGTCTCGGGCAGCGTCGTGTTCCTTGCTCCGGGCCAAAGCGCCGCCATGGACCGGACCGTCCGGCTCGTCACGCGCGCACTCACCAGCGACCCCTACCAGCAACAGATCGCGCTGCACGCGCCGGCACTGGCTCGGCGTCCCCAGGCAGCCGCGGGCGGTGTCCTGGGCTTCGATTTCCATCTCGGCGGTTCGACGCCGCAGCTCATCGAGATCAACACGAACCCGGGCGGCCTGCTCGTCAGTCTCGAGCTGGCGCGTGCGGCCACGGCAAGTTGCGACTGCTTTGCGGAACCGATATCCGTCATGACCGCGGCCGGTGTGGCAATAGACCAGCTCGGGCGGCGCATCACCGATAGTTTCCTGGCGGAATGGACCAGCGTCCGCGGCGAAACACCGTTGCGTACCATTGCAATCGTCGATGACGAGCCGCAGGGCCAGTACCTGTATCCCGAGTTCCTGCTGTATCAGCGGTTGCTCGAGCGCGCTGGGTGGCGCGTCGTGATTGCGGATGCCGCAAGCCTCACAATCAAGGGCGAAGCGCTGTACTTCGCCGACGAGCGCATCGACTTGATTTACAACCGTGTGACCGATTTCTATCTGGCCGATGAGCGACACGCCATCCTGCGCAGCGCGTACGAGTTGGATCTCGCGGTGATTACCCCGCACCCAGCCGCGCATGCCAGATGGGCGGACAAGCGGTTGCTCGCGTGGCTGGGCGACGAAAAGATGCTGCAGGAGGCAGGTCTCGGCGCCGATGATCGCTCGCACTTGCGGCAGACCATTCCAGCGACGGAGGTGGTCGAGCCCGCCGCAGCCGACGACCTCTGGAAGCGGCGTAAGAGTCTCTTCTTCAAGCCAGTCGATGGCTTTGGCAGCAAGGCCGCCTATCGGGGCGACAAGCTCACACGGACGACGTTCGACCACATCCTTGCGCATCGCTACGTCGCGCAGGCGATTGCGCCAACGTCGTTTCGGCGAGTCTCATCCGCGGATGGCGCTGCAGCCGATCTCCGTGTCGACGTCCGCAACTACGTCATGCATGGCGAAACCTGGTTGCGGGCAGCGCGCTTGTACCGAGGGCAGACCACGAATTTCCGGACCGCCGGGGGTGGCTTCGCGCCGGTGCTGACCCTGCCGATCTGATCCGCGCGTTGCTGTCGCTCAGAACGTGAAATACAGCGTCAGCCGGCCGTAGAGATCGTCGTCCGGATTGCCGATTTCGTCGGCGCCGCGGTAGTGCAAGTACTCCAGGCTCGGGATCAAGCTGATGCTCGGGTGCAGGTCATGCTGCCAGGCAAGGATCGCGAGGTCGAACGGAGTCGCCGTGGCGATGCGCAGGTACGGGATCCTGTCGGCGTCTGCATAGCCATCGAAACTGCGGTCGTAGCGGGCTGTCAGCGTGTCCGGATCGGTCAGATGCCAGACGCCGAACACCGAGGCGACCGCTACGTCTTCGTCTGGCGCGTTCTGCACCTCGCGTTGCTGACTCGCGTACTGCAGCCCGTAGCGTCCGCGCACTCCGTCCCAGCCTGCAAAAGCCGGCCACGTGCTTCTGTCCATTGCGCCCGGGCGATCCTCGTAGTCGGCGTACAACTGCAGCACGAGCGCATCCGTTGGGCGCAAGCCAATGCTGCCCATGAGTTTCTTGCCATCGTTCGTCTCGGAGCCGTCGCCCAAGCCGTTGCCGGACATCGCATGGTAGAAGGCCTTGCCGTTCGACGCGCTTCCCTTGTACGCAACACCCATGTCGCGCGAACTGCCGAACCGGTAAAGGTCGAGCGGGGTCTTTTCGAGCGGCCGCTGGCCCCAGTAG
>JBAVIQ010000611.1:0-2005 GCA_049687035.1 Steroidobacteraceae bacterium | reverse complement strand
ACCGTGGGCACACCCTGCGGCTCATCGGTCGAACGAGCGCACGAACAGCTTCACTTGCGGGAATTCGTGCTTTGCCAGTTCGACGATGCGGTCGGCGAGTTCCGGCTTGTCGATGCAGACGAGAATGGCGTCAGCCTTGCCCGCGCCAGACGTGCGCAGAACGTCGAGCCTCGTGCCGTCGCCGTAGTAGACCTTGAAGCCGAAATTGCCGGCCGCCCGGATCATGTCGACGTCGGCGTCGATGATCGAGATGTCGACGTCGCGCGCGAGCAACGGCTGGCTCACTACCTGCCCGAACCGCCCGAAACCGATGATCAGCACACGGCCAGTGAGGCACGGGGGCTCCTCGATGCCGTGCATCGAGACCGGCGGCGGCGGCAGGAAGCGATCCAGCAGCAGCACCACGAGCGGCGTCAGCGCCATCGACAGGATCACGATCGCTGACATCACGGCGCCCGCGCGCGTGTCGAACACGCCAGCCGCGAGCGCCGCCGCAAAGAGCACGAAGGCGAATTCGCCGCCCTGCGCGAACAGCGCCGAGCGCTGCATCGCCTCGCGGTTGTCGGCGCCGAAGAGTCGTGCGACGCCGTAGATGCCGAGCGCCTTGACCGCCATGAATGCGACGACGCCGGCAGCGACAAAGCGCCACTCCTTCGCGACGACACCGAGATTCAGCGACATGCCGACGGAAAGGAAGAACAACCCGAGCAGGATGCCGCGGAAAGGCTCGATGTCGGCTTCGAGCTGGTGGCGGAACGTGGACTCCGAGAGCAACACGCCCGCGATAAACGCGCCCATCGCCATCGACAGACCTCCCCACTGCATGAACAACGCGGCGCCGAGCACGACCAGCAGCGCGGCGGCGGTCATGACATCCCGGCCGCCGAGCGCGGCCACGATGCGGAACATCGGGTTCAGGGCCCAGCGTCCGGCTGCTATCAATGTGCCGAGCGCCGCAAGCGCGATGAGTACCGACAGCCAGGCAGGTCGCGACGATTCGACGCCTGTGCCCTGCGCGAGCGAGAGAAACGCGACCAGCGCCAGCAGCGGAATGATCGACAGGTCCTCGAGCAGCAGGATCGATACCGCGCGCTGGCCCGCAGGCGACGCAGTCTGTCCGCGCTCGTCGATCATCTTCATGATCACGGCCGTCGACGACAGCACGAATCCCATCGCGCCGATCACAGCCACCGCTGGCGACCAGCCGAAAGCGAGACCGACGCCCGACAGCAGCGTGCCGCAGACCAGCACCTGCGTCAGCCCGAGCCCGAAGATCTCCTTGCGCAGCGCCCACAGTTTCGTGGGCCGCATCTCGAGACCGATCAGGAACAGGAACAGCACGACGCCGAGTTCGGCAACGTGCAGGATCGCCTCCGGGTCGTGGAAGAACGCGAGCCCGAAGGGGCCGATCAGCAGGCCCGCAATGAGATATCCCAGCACCGCGCCGAGGCCGAGCTTGCGGAACAGCGGCACCGCGATGACGGCCGCCGCCAACAGCACGACCGCATGTCCCAAGCCGATACCGGCAGATTCCGTGGCCAAGCGCGCCTCCTGCGCCGGCGAAGGGCCGGCCGGCAGGAGCTTAGCTCAGTCGCGCGGCGACAGAACGGTCGCGCAGGACAGCTGCACGGCGCCTACGGCGTGTACCAGATCGGCGAACTCCAGGCGCGTTCCTGGGTGGTCATCGGCACCTTGGGATCCATTTTGATCTTGAAGTAGGCCGCGTCGTACGCCGTCCAGCGCGGCGTGGGAATCTCCAGCACCCGCGCGTACTAGAAGGCGCGAATGGCCGGATCGAACTCCGGATCTTTCCATACGGCGATCAACTCTGGCGTGCCAATCGTGTTGGTCCAGGAGGCCGTGGCGACGTCGACGGTGCTGCCGACCGGCGTCAGCCTGCCCTTCGCATCGACCTTGCGCTTTTCCGGACTGCTCCACGCGACGTCGAAGATCTTTTCGTGCGTCTGGCCCGCCTTGTCGACCCAGCCCTTGATGACCTGCACGC
>JBAVIQ010000610.1:0-3572 GCA_049687035.1 Steroidobacteraceae bacterium | reverse complement strand
TCCGTTTTCCTCACGCCCCGGCGAAGGCCTTGCCCATGCGGGCCAGGGCCTGTTCCAGCGTCTGCATGCTCACCGCGAACGAGAAACGGATGTGCCCCGGTGCGCCGAAGCCCGAGCCCGGCACGCCCGCGACCCCGGCCTTCTCGAGCAGGAATTCCGCGAACGCATTGTCGTCGGCCAGGCCGCGCATCCGCATGGCTTGGCTTATGTCACACCAGGCATAGAAGGTGCCCGCAGCCGGAAGGACCTTGACGCCGGGCAAGGCGTTGAGGCCGGCATTGAAGAAGTCGTGCCGCGCCTTGAAGTGCTTGTTCATCTCGCCGACACAGGCCTGGTCGCCATTCAGCGCCACGGTTGCGGCTTTCTGCGAGATCGACACGGGGTTCGAGGTGCTCTGGCTCTGGATGGTCGACATTGCAGTCACGATTTCGACTGGGCCGCCACAGTAGCCGATGCGCCAGCCGGTCATCGCGTAGCTCTTCGACACGCCGTTGATCGTCACCGTGCGGTCGTAGAGGTCGGGGCAGGCGGTGAGAAAGCTGCAGAACGGTTCCGGCGCCCAGTAGATGTGCTCGTACATGTCGTCGGTGGCGATGATCACGCGAGGGTGCTGGCGCAGCACCGCGCCGATCGCCTCGAGTTCGGCGCGCGTGTAGGCCGCGCCGGTCGGGTTGCTGGGGCTGTTGAGCATGAACACGCGGGTCTGCGGCGTGATCGCGGCTTCCAGTTGCGCCGCTGTGATCTTGTAGCCCTGTTCGGGGCCGGCATACGGCATCACCGGGACGCCTTCGGCGAGCAGCGCCATGTCGGGGTACGAGACCCAGTACGGCGCGGGAATCACCACCTCGTCGCCCGGATTGATCACTGCCATGAACAGGTTGTAGATCGTCTGCTTCGCGCCGGTCGACACCAGGATCTGCGGTCGCGTGTAGGCGATGGCGTTGTCGCGCTTGAACTTCGCGATGATCGCGTCCTTCAACTCCGGGATGCCTTCGACCGCCGTGTAGCGCGTAAAACCGTTGCGGATGGCATCCACGCCCGCGTCGGCAATGTGCGTCGGGGTGTCGAAGTCCGGCTCGCCAATACCCAGTCCGATGATGTCGTGCCCCTCGGCCCTGAGTCTGGCCACGCGGCCCGTGAGGGCGACAGTCGGGGACGGCTTGACGCGCTTGACGCGCTCGGCGAGTTGGACGGGCACTGTGGGTTCCGGAGGGGTAAAAAAGACGGTGCATTTTAGGCTAATCTGGCGGTCCTCCCAAGGCAGATGAGTCCGATCGGCGGCAACTACCGATGACCGACGTTCCCCGTGCTTTTCAGTTGCAGTCTGGCTACCAGCCGGCGGGTGACCAGCCCGAGGCGATCGCGCGCCTGGTCGAAGGGCTGCGCAATGGCCTGGCGCACCAGACGTTGCTGGGAGTCACGGGTTCGGGCAAGACCTACACCGCCGCCAACGTGATCCAGCAGGTGCAACGGCCGACGCTCGTGATGGTGCACAACAAGACGCTGGCCGCGCAGCTCTACGGCGAGTTCAAGGAATACTTTCCACACAACTCGGTTGAGTATTTCGTCAGCTACTACGATTACTACCAGCCTGAGGCGTACGTTCCTTCGTCGGACACGTTCATCGAGAAGGACGCGTCGATCAACGAGCACATCGAGCAGATGCGGCTTTCGGCCACCAAGGCGCTGCTCGAACGGCCTGACTCGATCATCGTCGCGACGGTATCGGCGATCTACGGCCTTGGCGACCCGAAAGCCTACCTGAGCATGGTGCTGCACCTGGTCCGCGGTGAGCGCATCGATCAGCGCAAGCTGCTGCGCCGGCTCACGGACATGCAGTACACGCGCAACGAGCTCGACCTCACGCAGGGCACGTATCGCGTGCGCGGTGACGTCATCGACGTGTTTCCGGCCGAATCCGAGCGTGAGGCCGTGCGCATCGAGCTGTTCGACGACGAGATCGAGACGCTCAGCCACTTCGATCCCCTCACTGGCGAAGTCCTGCGCAAGGTGCCGCGACTCACCGTGTATCCGTCGTCGCATTACGTGACGCCGCGCGAGCGCGTCGACAGCGCGATCGAGAACATCCGCGAGGAACTGCGCGAGCGGCTCAAGGAGTTGCGCGCAGCCGACAAGGGCCTGGAAGCGCAGCGGCTCGAACAGCGCACCACGTTCGACCTCGAGATGATGATGGAAGTCGGCTACTGCTCGGGCATCGAGAACTACTCGCGTTATCTCTCGGGCCGCCAGGCGGGTGAACCGCCACCGACGCTGTTCGACTACCTGCCGCCGGGCGCGCTGCTCGTGGTCGACGAAAGCCACGTCACGATCCCGCAGATCGGCGGCATGTACCGCGGCGACCGCTCACGCAAGGAAACATTGGTCCAGTACGGCTTCCGCCTGCCGTCGGCGCTCGACAACCGGCCGCTGCGATTCGACGAGTGGGAGGCACTCGCGCCGCAGACGATCTTCGTCTCGGCCACGCCCGGCCCCTACGAACTGAGCCACGCGGCCGGCGACATCGTCGAACAGGTGGTACGCCCGACGGGGCTCATCGATCCCGAAGTCGAGATCCGTCCGGTCCGCACGCAGGTCGACGACGTGTTGTCCGAGATTCACCACTGCGTCGCGGCGCACCAGCGCGTGCTGATCACGACGCTGACGAAGCGCATGGCCGAGGACCTCACCGAGTACCTCAACGAGCACGGCGTGAAAGTGCGCTACCTGCACTCGGACATCGAGACGGTCGAGCGCGTCGAGATCATTCGCGACCTGCGCCTGGGCAAGTTCGACGTGCTGGTCGGCATCAACCTGCTGCGCGAAGGTCTCGACATGCCCGAGGTCGCGCTGGTCGCAATCCTCGACGCCGACAAGGAAGGCTTCCTGCGTTCCACGGGTGCGCTGATCCAGACGATCGGCCGGGCCGCGCGCAACGTGCACGGCCGCGCGATTCTCTACGCCGACCGCGTGACGGGCTCGATGCAGCGGGCAATCGACGAGACCGATCGCCGCCGGGCGAAACAGGTCGAGTACAACCTCAAGCACGGCATCACGCCGCAGTCGATCGTCAAGGCGGTGCAGGACATCATGGAAGGCGCCCGCAGCGAAGGCGACCGGGACGGCCGCCGCGGGCTGGGGGCGGACGAGGGCGACCTGCTGCTGGCACCGGACCAGGCCATGAAGCGGATCAAGAAGCTCGAGGCCGAGATGTACAAGCATGCCCGCAACCTCGAGTTCGAAGAGGCGGCCCGGCTGCGCGACCAGATCGAGAAATTGCGGCACCAGGCGTTCGGGCCGCCGGGCGCGCTTGCCGGGTGAAAAAGCGCGCCTTTGGTTGAGTCCAGAGATCGGAGCTGACTCCAGACTGTGATGCGGTTCACGGAACGCCCACCGTTGCGTTCCGTATGGTTACGCTTGTAACGTCGACCTGCCGACACCCACGCCATTTATTCTTGCACGGATCACGAACACCGAAATGAACACAGCAATTTCACGTCATTTCCCTGCTGCCATTCACCCAGCACTTGGACGCCTGGACATGCGCGCCCGTGCGGGAAAGATCGCAGCCTGGT
>JBAVIQ010000609.1:0-5608 GCA_049687035.1 Steroidobacteraceae bacterium | reverse complement strand
GTTCCTGCCCGCCGACACGCGCGGCAAGTACGAGGTGCTGCAGTGGCTGATGTTCCAGATGGGCGGCGTCGGCCCGATGATGGGCCAGGCCAATGTCTTCTTTCGCTACTTCCCGGAAAAGATCCAGCCAGCGATCGATCGCTACCACGCCGAGGTCAAGCGCCTGTTCACGGTGCTCGATGGTCGCCTCGCGCACAATGAATTCCTGGCCGGCGACTACTCCATTGCGGACATCGCCAACTGGGCCTGGGTACGCACCGCCAAGTGGTCGGGTGTGCCCTTTGATGACTTGCCGCACCTGACCCGCTGGGTCAACCAGATCCGCCAGCGTCCTGCCGTGCAGGCCGGCATCCTGCTGCCGCCCTCGAAGCTGAGCGGCGCCGAGGAAGATGCCGAGAAGGCGCGCAAGTTCGTCGAGGAAGCCCGCAAGATCGTCGTGACGGGCGGACCCGCGCCCGAAGCTGAATAGCACCGAGAACCTACCCATGGATCCACGAGTCGTCCCCACGGAGACCCGAGCATGAAACTGCACACCTCGCTGCGTGCGCCGAACCCGCGCCGCGTCGACATGTTCCTGATCGAGAAAGGCATCAGCGGCATCGAGCGCGAGGTATACGACCTCAACGCGGGCGAGCATCGCAGCGCGAAGTTCACGGCGATGAACCCAATCGCTCGCGTGCCGGTGCTCGAACTTGACGATGGCCGCTTCCTCGCCGAGTCACGCGCCATCTGCAGCTACCTCGAGAACCTCTATCCGGAACCGAACCTGATGGGCGTCGACGCCGAGGAGCGGGCCTTCATCGAGATGGCGGACCGACAGGTCGAACTGACGCTGCTCGCGGCCGTCGCCAACCACGTGCGCCACACGCACCCGGGACTGCTGCCGCTCGAGAACCCACAGTTCGCCGATTACGCGGCCGAACAGGGTAAACGCATGGTCGCCGCGGCGGCCCTGTTCGATGGGCTGCTGTCGCAGCGACCCTGGATGGCGGGCGACCGGTTCACGATCGCCGATATCACCGCGTTCTGCGGCCTCGAGTTCGCGCGGCTCGTGAAATTCCGTCCTGCCGAT
This sequence comes from Steroidobacteraceae bacterium, assembly GCA_049687035.1. GTDB lineage: Bacteria > Pseudomonadota > Gammaproteobacteria > Steroidobacterales > Steroidobacteraceae > RPQJ01. The sequence continues at coordinate 4,536 of JBAVIQ010000609.1, read as the reverse complement.
GCGGGACTCAAGTACCTGGCCGACTGGCGGGAGCGCGTGGCAGAGCGTCCGAGCGCGAAACTCTGAGCCGCCCGGGTCCATGCCGAAATGTGATGGACCCGCCGCGCCCGCAGGCCACCTGAAAAAGGCGCGGCCGTCCTGTAGCTCTCTGATTCTGCAGGCCTTACCATCGCCCGACGGTCGCCCCTCGGCGGCACGGGGGGCTTTGGTGCATGGCCGCGACTGAGCTCGACAACGACTCGACCCTCGACAGCATCCTGGCGGAACACGCCGGGATGGATGGTCCCTTGTTGCCGATCCTGCACGCCGTGCAGGACACGGTCGGGTACATCAGCCCCGCGCACGTGGCGAGCATCGCCAAGGCTCTCAATCTTTCGCGCGCCGAAGTCCACGGCGTCGTCAGCTTCTATCACTACTTCCGCCAACACGAGCCCGGCCGTCACGTCGTGCACGTTTGCCGTGCCGAAGCGTGCCAGGCCATGCAGTGCGAGCAGACCGAACAACACGCGAAGAGCGAACTCGGCGTCGATTACGGCGGCACGAGCTTGGATGGCGTGTTCACGCTCGAAGCGGCCTATTGCCTCGGCAACTGTGCTGCCGCGCCCACGGTGATGGTCGACGAGAAACTCTACGGTCGCGTGACGCCCGAGCGACTCGCGGCGATCCTGGCGGACTGGCGGAACCGCTGATGGCCGTGCGCATCTACATTTCCCGCGATGCCGCCGCCCAGGCCCTGGGCGCGGATGAAACCACGGCGGCCCTGCAGCTCGCGGCCGCCGCGAAGGGCGCCTCGATCACGCTCACTCGCGTCGGCTCGCGCGGCATGGTCTGGCTCGAGCCGCTGGTCGAAGTCGAAGACGCGAGTGGACAGCGCATCGCCTATGGCCCGGTCACGGCAGGCGACGTGCCCGAACTCGTCAAGGCAGGCCTGTTCGACGCTGCGCCGCACCCGTTGCGACTGGGCCGTGTCGAAGAGATGCCGTGGTTCGCGCAGCAGGAGCGCCTGACGTTCGCTCGCGTCGGTGTCATCGATCCCGTCAGCGTCGACGACTACGTCGCGCACGGGGGCTACGCTGGGCTGAAGCGTGCGCTCGGCATGACCGGCGCTGAAATCGTGCACGAAGTGCTGGAGTCCGGCCTGCGCGGCCGCGGTGGCGCTGCGTTCCCGACCGGCATCAAGTGGCGCACGGTGCTCGAACAGCAGTCGCCGCAGAAGTACGTGGTCTGCAATGCGGACGAAGGCGACTCGGGCACGTTCTCGGATCGGATGCTGATGGAAGGCGACCCGCTCTGCCTGGTCGAAGGCATGACGATCGCGGGCATCGCAGTCGGCGCCACGAAGGGTTACATCTACCTGCGCTGCGAGTACCCGCATGCCGGACATGCCCTGCGCGAGGCCATTGCAGCGGCGCGTGCGCGCGGCTATCTCGGCGCCGACGTCTGCGGCAGCGGCAAGGCCTTCGAACTCGAAGTGCGCATGGGTGCCGGCGCCTACATCTGCGGCGAAGAAACCGCATTGCTCGAAAGCCTCGAAGGCAAGCGGGCCGAAGTGCGCTACCGCCCGCCCCTGCCGGCGATCAAGGGCCTGTTCGGCCAGCCGACCATCATCAACAACGTCATCTCGCTCGCTTCCGTGCCAATCATCCTCGAGCGCGGCGCCGCGTTCTATCGCGACTTTGGTGTGGGTCGTTCGCGCGGCACCCTGCCGATCCAGCTGGCCGGCAACCTCAAGCACGGCGGCCTGGTCGAGAAGGCGTTCGGCGTGACGCTGCGCGAACTGCTCTATGACTTTGGCGGCGGCTCGGCCTCGGGTCGGCCGATCCGTGCCGTGCAGGTCGGTGGCCCGCTCGGCGCGTACCTGCCGGAGTCGCAGTTCGACACGCCGCTCGATTACGAAGCGTTCACCGCGATCGGCGCGCTCGTCGGCCACGGCGGCATCGTCGCCTTCGACGACACCGTCGACATGGCACGCATGGCGCGCTACGCGATGGAGTTCTGCGCGGTCGAGTCGTGCGGCAAGTGCACGCCCTGCCGGATCGGTTCCACACGCGGCGTGGAAGTCATCGACCGCATCCTGCTGGGTGTCGAACGGCAGGCGAACCTCGCCGGGCTGGAGAGCTTGTGCGAAACCATGCAGCACGGATCACTGTGCGGTCTGGGCGGCATGACGCCGTTCCCGGTCATGAGCGCGGTGAAACATTTTCCCGGCGATTTTTCTCGCGACCGCTGAGGCACGAGGAGCTACTGGATGTTTGCGATCAATGGAACGGACGCTGGCACACCGGCGGCCCAGGGCGAGTCGGTCACGCTGAGCATCGACGGCGCCGAGGTCACGGTACCGGCCGGCACGTCGATCATGCGGGCCGCGGCGGCGGCAGGTGGTGCGATCCCGAAGCTTTGCGCCACCGACACCCTGAAAGCGTTCGGCTCCTGCCGCGTCTGCCTGGTCGAAGTCGAAGGTCAGCGCGGCTATCCCGCCTCCTGCACTACGCTGGTCGCACCGGGCATGAAGGTGAAGACCGAGAGCGAGAAACTGCGTCAGCTGCGCAAGGGTGTCGTCGAACTCTACGTCTCCGACCACCCGCTCAACTGCAAGGGTTGTCCCGCCGATACGCACTGCGAACTGCAGAGCGTCGCCGCGGATCTCGGCGTGACGACGAGCCCGTACGGCTTCGAGGGCGCGAACCATCAGGCCGCACCGTGCGACGACAGCAATCCGTATTTCCAGTTCGATCCTTCGCTCTGCATCGCCTGCTCGCGCTGTGTGCGCGCCTGTGACGAGGTCCAGGGCACGTTCGCGCTGACGATCGAAGGCCGCGGTTTCGACTCACGCGTGGTTGCGAGCCAGGACGAGCCGTTCCTCGAATCCGAATGCGTGTCCTGCGGCGCCTGCGTCGAGTCGTGCCCGACCGCGGCGCTCAGCGAGAAGCCGCTCGCCATCATGGGCCGGCCGGAGAAGGCCGTCACGACCACCTGTGCCTACTGCGGCGTCGGCTGCTCGTTCGAAGCCGAGGTCAAGGGTGAGCAAGTCGTGCGCATGGTGCCGAGCCGCGACGGCAAGGCCAACCGCGGGCACGCCTGCGTCAAGGGCCGGTTCGCTTACGGCTATGCGACGCATACGGATCGCATCACCACGCCGATGATCCGCAAGCAGATCACCAATGCCTGGCAGCCTGTCAGCTGGGACGAGGCGTTCAAGTACGCGGCAGCCGAATTCCGCCGCATCCAGGGCCGGTACGGACGCGAGTCCGTTGGCGGCATCACCTCCTCCCGCTGCACCAACGAGGAATCGTTCCTGGTGCAGAAACTCGTGCGTGCTGCGCTCGGCACGAACAACGTCGACACCTGCGCACGCGTGTGCCACTCCCCCACCGGGTATGGCCTCAAGCACACACTGGGGGAATCGGCTGGCACCCAGGCCTTCGACTCGGTGATGAAGAGCGACGTGATCTTCGTCATCGGCGCCAACCCGACCGACGGCCATCCGGTGTTCGCGTCACGCATGAAGCGGCGGCTGCGCGAGGGCGCGAAACTGATCATCGCCGACCCGCGTGCCATCGACCTCGTGCGGTCGCCGCACATCGAGGCGGACTTCCACCTGCCGCTGCGGCCCGGCACCAACGTCGCGCTGATCAACTCGATCGCGCACGTCGTCGTCACGGAGGGCCTCGTGAACGAGGCGTACGTCGCAGAACGCTGCGAGCCCGCACCGTTCCAGAAATGGCGCGACTTCGTGTCACAGTCGAAGAACTCGCCCGAAACGCTCGCCGAAGTCACGGGCGTACCGGCCGAACTCGTGCGCGGCGCCGCCCGCCTCTACGCCACCGGCGGTAACGGGGCGATCTATTACGGGCTCGGTGTCACCGAGCACAGCCAGGGCAGCACCATGGTGCTCGGCATCGCCAACCTCGCGATGGCAACGGGCAACATCGGCCGCGAAGGCGTGGGCGTGAATCCGCTGCGCGGCCAGAATAACGTGCAGGGTTCGTGCGACATGGGTTCGTTCCCGCACGAACTCGCCGGTTACCGACACGTGTCGGACGCGACCACGCGCGCCCTGTTCGGCGCCGAATGGGGCGTGCAGCTCGAGCCCGAGCCGGGCCTGCGCATTCCGAACATGTTCGAAGCAGCGCTCGACGGCAGTTTCAAGGCGCTGTACGTGCAGGGCGAGGACATGGCGCAGTCCGATCCGAACACCCAGCACGTCACTGCGGCGCTCTCCGCGCTCGAATGCCTGGTCGTGCAGGACCTGTTCCTGAACGAAACGGCGAAGTACGCGCACGTGTTCTTCCCGGGCTCGTCGTTCCTGGAAAAGGACGGCACCTTCACCAACGCGGAGCGCCGCATCTCGCGCGTGCGCAAGGTGATGCAGCCGCTCGCCGGGCTGGCCGACTGGGAGGCAACCGTTGGCTTCGCGCGCGCGCTGGGTTACGAGATGAACTACTCGCACCCGTCCGAGATCATGGACGAGATCGCGCGCCTGACTCCCACGTTCACCGGCGTCTCGTACGAAAAGCTCGACCGCCTCGGCAGCAT
>JBAVIQ010000608.1:0-3177 GCA_049687035.1 Steroidobacteraceae bacterium | reverse complement strand
GCCGCCAGCACCGACCTGGTCGCGACGTTGCCCGAGACGTATGCGCGTCACGTCCTCGATCGCGACACGAACCGGGTCGTGGGACTGCCGCTCGATGGCATCAACCTCGAGACGTACATGTACTGGCCAGCGAATGCGGAACGTGATGCCGCAAACCGTTGGCTGCGCGACCAGGTGCGGACAGCGCTGCGGCGCCGACGCTAGAGCGCGAGCGTCATCCGCACGAGTTCGGGCTCGTCGGTGTCCGAGCGCGTCGCGAAGCCGAGCGACCGTGAGAGGTCGATCATGCGGGTGTTCTCACGCAGCGTGATGCCGGTCATCACCCTGATCCGCCGGTCCCGCGCAACGTCGATCAAGCGCTGGAACAACTGCCGGGCCACGCCCTTGCCTTGCCACGCGTCGCTCACGACGATCGCGAACTCGCACGTTTCTTCGTCCGGCAGCGTGATGTACCGGGCGACGCCGATCTGCTGCTCGGCGCCGTCCGGCAGGCGCAGAACCACGATCAGGGCCAACTCGCGGTCGTAATCAATCTGCGTGAACCTGGACAGCATTGTCGGCGAGAGGTCCTGCAGGCCGAACATGAAGCGCAGGAACCGCGACTGTTCTGAAAGCTGGTGGACGAAGTCCCGCTCGAGTTCGGCGTCCTCCGGACGGATCGCACGGATCGTCGCCTGCTGCCCGTTCGGCAATTCGAGCGGGTACTCCAGCGCGCTCGGATACGGGTGGATCGCCATGTGGCGATAGAGCAGCTGCGGTTGCGGCACTGGCATCACGCCGATGCGCGCGTCGACGGCAACGGCACCTTTGGCGGTCACGATCACCGGGTTGATATCGATCGCGCCGACGTCGGGCAATTCGCACACGATCTCAGATACGCGCAGCAGCATGTCTTCGATGGCTTCCTGCGCGGCGGCCGGCGCCCCACGCAGCGGCTGCAGCGCAAGACTTGCTCTAGTGCGGCGGATCAGGTCCCGCGCCAAGTACGCGTTGAGCGGTGGCAGTGCCACCGCGCGGTCACGGATCACCTCGACCATCGTGCCGCCGAGCCCGAAGCTGATCGCCGGGCCGAACACCGGGTCGCGCACTGCGCCGATCATGAGCTCGCGCCCGTGGCGCTCGACGTACATCGGCTCGATCAGCACGCCTTCGAGCCGCGCGGCCGGCCGGGCGATGGCGACATCGCGCAACATGTTCCCGTAGCCGTCGCGCACGCTGCGGGCGTCGGTGCAGCCGAGTCGTACGCCACCGACGTCGGTCTTGTGCGCAATGTCGGGCGAAAGAATCTTCATCGCGACCGGGAACCCGATGGCCTCGGCTACCTGCACGGCCTCGGCCGCGGAGTACGCCTGGCGACTGCGGACGATCGGGATACCGAAAGCCGCCAGCAGTTCCTTCGAATCCGCCGGGTTGAGCCACTCGTTGCCTGCCGCGCGCGCTGCATCGAGCAAGCGTTGCGCCGTGGCGCGGTCGGGTGTCGAGCCCGGCCCGAGCGGCGCCGGGACCTGCAGCAACTGCTCTTGGTTGGTGGTGAAGAGCGCGAGCGCGGCGATGGCGTCGACCGCAGCTTCGGGCGTCGAGAAGGTCGGAACCCGGTTCTCGGCGAAGCGTTGGCGCGCCGTCGTCACCGCCTCGCCGCCCATCCAGCACGTGAAGACCGGCTTGCGTTGGGCTTTGGCTACCGTGATCAGTTCGGTCGCGAACAGGTCCGCATTGGTGAGCGCGAATGGCGTCAGGATCGCGAGCAGCGCATCGACCTCACCGTCCTGCAGGCACGCCTGCGCCGCCTGCGCGTAGACCTGCGCTGTGGCGTCGCCGCGCACATAGACGGGATTGCCATCCGCAGTACTGGGCGGAAGCAGCGCATGCAGCTGCGCGAGTGTTGCGTCCTCCAGCCGGGCCACTGTCAGCCACCGGTCAACGGCGCGGTCCGCAGCTAGCTGCCCAGGCCCGCCCGCGTTGGTCACGATGCCCAGTCTGCGCCCGTGCATCCGCACGCCAGCACCGAGTGTACTGGCAGCACTGAACAGCTGGCTGAGATCGCGGATGCGCAGCACACCGGCCCGACGCATCGCTGCGTCGAAGACATCGTCGCCGCCCACCAGCGAGCCCGTGTGGAAGGCGAGGCTGCCGCGCCCTTCGAGCGCATGCCCCGCTTTCATGACGACGACGGGTTTGACGCGTGCAGCGGCCCGCAGCGCACTCATGAAGCGGCGCGCGTCGCCGACGCCCTCGAGGTAAAGCATGATTCCGTCGGTCGCCGCATCGCGCGCGAGGAAGTCGAGCACGTCGCCAGAACCGATGTCCGCGCCGACGCCGGTGGAAATCACCGTCGAGAATCCGACGTGCCTGGAGCGCGCCCAGTCGAGCGTTGCCGCGCACAACGCGCTCGACTGCGACACGAGCGCGAGACGGCCGGGACCGGGGGGCGCCGCCCCACAGGAGGCGTTGAACCCGTTTTCGGTCCGGATCACACCGAAGCTGTTCGGCCCGAGCAAGCGCAGGCCGTACCGGCGCGCGACCTGCAGCATCGACCTTTCGAAGGCCGCGCCATCCTCGCCGCCTTCGCGAAAACCTGCCGACACGATGATGGCTCCGCGCACGCCGCGCTCCCCGCAGTCCTCGAGCACGGTGGGCAGCGTATGCGGGGGGGTGGCGATGATTGCGACGTCCACCGTCTGCGGCAGTGAACGCACGTCGGGATAGGAAGGCGCATCGCCGATGGTCGCGTGCCGCGGGTTGACGTAAAAGACGGGGCCGCGAAAGCCGCCTTCGCGCAGGTTCCGGCACAGGACTTCCCCGATCGAACCGGGCGTATCACTCGCGCCGACTACGGCAACGGATGCGGGGCACAGCACGGCCTCGATGCGTTTCGCAGTCATGGTTCGAGTGTACTCTGGGGGCCAGGGAGAACTCGCAAATGCTAGCCTCCAGCCTCTGCTGGATCATTGCGGGTCACCGCAACCGGAGCCGCCCATGGCCGTAGCCTTCGTGACTCATCCCCATTGCCGCCTGCATTGCATGGGCGACGACCATCCGGAGCGACCGGCGCGGCTCGATGCGATCGAAGACGAACTCCACACGCGTGGCCTGTACGACCTGCTGCTGCAATGTGAGGCACCGCGAGCGACTGTCGAGGAGCTCATCCGCGTGCATCCGCTCGCCTACGTCGTGGAC
>JBAVIQ010000607.1:0-5324 GCA_049687035.1 Steroidobacteraceae bacterium | reverse complement strand
GTAGATCTCGCCGCCGTACGGCCGCAACTGCTGCGCGCTGATGTACGCCGAAATCACGCTGATCAGGAACGCAATCACGGCGACGACCGGCACGGCCTGGTAACCGGTCTCGTACGCGTGCCGCACGACCGAAGGAATGCGCAAGTGTTTCCAGGAACGCCAGGCTGAGCCCGCCGTGCTGATGAGCTTGCCGCCGTACGTCAGCGCTTCGTAATAGTTTTCGCCGCGGACCTCGAGTGCGCGTCCGAGTCGGACGAGGCCGGCAGGCTCGCGCGGAGATGGCGCGATGTCTGCCGTGCGCACACTCGCGCCATCGAGCAGTTCGTCGAGGTAGCCGAAATGTGCGGGCAGCGAACCGCTGACTGCGGGTGGCGTCGCCGCATCGGCGATGGCCCGCTTGAGGATCCAGGCCGGTCCGATGTCGAAACGACCCGCCGCGGCAAGATCGACGCTGCGCGACCCTGCCCCGGCCCATTCCCGCAAGGCAGTCTCGAGCGTAACGAGATCGGCAGCGCGACAGTCGCCGGCCAGCGCCAGCCGTCCCTCGGCGGAATCCACGCGGGCCTCGAATGCTGGGGATTGCGGCATGATGGCGGCTGTCCGGACGTGCGCGACCGGTCAGGGCTGCTGGTGGATCTCCACGGGCGGGAATGCCTCGCTGGAATGCTAGCATCGGCGCATCCGCCGCGTGAGGCCCGATGGCGCACGACTTTCTCAGCCAGATCCTGATCCTGCTCGCGGGTTCGCTGCTCGTGCTGAGCCTGGTGCGCCGTTTCAAGCTGCCGCCGATACTCGGCTACCTGCTGGTCGGCATGGTGCTCGGGCCGCATGCGCTCGGCCTCGTGCCGAGCGACACGTCCGTCCAGGTACTCGCCGAAATCGGCGTCGTGTTCCTGGTGTTCACGCTGGGACTGGAATTCTCGCTGGCGCGCATGGTCGCGATGAAGTCCGAGGTGCTCGGCATCGGCGGACTGCAGGTGCTGCTCTGCGGCCTGGCCTTCGGCGGCATGGCTTTCGCATTCGGCGTCAACGCCGGCGCCGCCATCGTCATCGGCGGCGCGCTCGCGATGTCATCCACCGCGATCGTGCTGCGGCAACTCGGCGACCAGATGGAGCTCACGCGCACGCACGCGCGGCTCGCCCTCGGCATCTTGTTGTTTCAGGACCTCGCGTTCGCGCCCCTGCTGGCGCTCGCCACTGCCCTCAGCGTGACGGGCCAGGTCCCCGGACCACTGTGGCTGCTCGGCATGGCGGGACGCGGCCTGGTGGCGCTCGTCGTCGTACTCGTCGTGGGACGCTGGCTGCTGCGTCCGCTCTTCCGCGAGATCGCCCATCACCGCAGCACCGAGATTTTCACGCTGACGGTCTTGTTCGTGTCGTTGCTCGCCGCGTGGGCCACCGACCGGATGGGACTGTCGATGGCGCTCGGCGGATTCCTGGCCGGCATGCTGCTGGCCGAGACCGAGTTCAAGCACCAGACCGAAGCGGTGATCAAGCCGTTCCAGGACATCCTGCTCGGCCTGTTCTTTGTTTCCGTCGGCATGCTGCTGGATCTGCGCCTGCTGCTGACGCAGCTGCCGCTCGTGCTGCTGCTCATCGCGGTGCTGCTGCTCACCAAGACGGTGATCGTCGCGTTGGTCGTGCGGTGGTTCGTGCCCAACACCCGCAAGGCTTTGCGCACCGCCATTGCGGTGAGCATGGGTGGCGAGTTCGGCTTCGCGCTGCTCACGCTGCTGCTGCGCGGCGACGCCGTCGACGACCGCCTCGTACAGGCGTTGCTGACGGCCGTGGCGCTGAGCCTGCTGCTCGGGCCGCTGCTCGTGCGCTACAACGGCCGCATCGCCGACAGGATTCTGCGCAGGCCGCCGGCCCAGCCGTCCGATCTCGCGCTCGAGACCGCGGCAACGCGGGAAATCACCCGACGCGAGCACGTCATGATCTGCGGCTTCGGCCGGGTCGGGCAGAACCTCGCGCGTGTCCTCGAACGGCGCGGCTTCGAATTCGTGGCACTCGATTTCGACCCGTTCCGCGTCCGCGACGCACGCATGGCGGGCGAACCCGTGGTGTACGGCGATGCCACGCATCCGGAAGTGCTGCGGGCTCTCGGGCTCGAGCATGCCTCGGTGGTGGTGATCTCGTTCGACGAGCCCGCGACAGCCGTGCGCATCGTGCGCGCCGTGCGTCGGCTTCGAAGCGACGTGCCCGTGCTCGTGCGCACCGAGGACGACAAGTACCTCGAACCGCTGCAGGCGGCCGGCGCGACCGAGGTCGTGCCCGGCATCTTCGAGACCAGCCTGGCGCTCGTGTCGCACGTGCTGTTGTTGCTGCGAGTGCCGCCAGCCGAAGTGCTCGAGACGACCGAGCAGATCCGGCATGAGCGTTACGCGATCCTGCGCAGCTTCTTCCGCCGGCGCGAAGACCGCGCGCCGCTGGATTCCGAGGATGATCGGCAGGACCGGCAGCAGCTGTACACGGTCGTCCTGCCGCCGGGCGCGCGCAGCGTGGGTCAGACCATTCGCGACCTGGGGCTCGAACGTGGCACTGTCACGGTGAGTGCGATCCGGCGCGAAGGGATCACGGGCCGCGACCCCGATCCCGAGACCCGGCTCAAAGTCGGGGACGTGCTGGTGCTGTGGGGACGTCCCGAGGACGTGCAGCAGGCCGAGAGCCGGCTGTTGATGGGCTAGCGGTCGGCCTGCAGGTGCGCCTCGAGCAGCCAGAGGCTCTTGTCCGCATTGCGCGAGATGCCCGTGAACAGGTCGCTGGTGTCGGCATCGCCGGCCTTGCCGGTCTCGTCGATGGCCTTGCGCACGCTCTTGCCGAACCTGGCGAGCGCGCCGGCAAGCGCTTCCAGGTGCGCGCGGCCCTCGGTCAGGCCGAGCGGGTAAGCGGGCAGCTTCGACCGGCCGACCACCGCCTGGACCGTGCCTTCGGCGGTTCCGCCCAGCGCGGTGATGCGCTCGGCCATGTCATCGACGTGCCCACCGAGGTCGCCGGAAATCCTGTCGAACAGCTCGTGCAGGGCGATGAAGTTCGGGCCCTTCACGTTCCAGTGCGCCTGCTTGGCCTGGAACTGCAGATCGATCGCGTCCGCCAGGCGGGCGTTCAGGACCGTCATGACCTTGGTACGGGTCTTGGTGGAAAGGTCATTACGGGTCGGGTGCATGGCAACTCCTTGGGCGGCGGCAATCCGTTGTACGGATCGGTTTTGACGGCAGTCATTGTCGGACCCCCGCCGCGCGGCACCAACAGAACCTGACGATGCCGTCGATTGCCCCTGTCGATGAGCAGACTACACTTGTGTCCATGTATTGACACGCTGTCAATCTCGAGTCACGATGTCAACCATGACGTACCTGACTGAACGCCGCCAGGAAGAGAAGGATCGCCGCCGCGCCGAAATCGTCGATGCGGCCGAGGCGCTGTATGCCGAAACCGGCTGGGACGCGATCACCATGGACCGGGTCGCGCGGCGGGCGCGGTTGAGCCGCGCCCTGCTCTACGTCTACTTCAAGGACAAGAGCGACCTGCACATGGCGCTGGTCGAGCGCTCGCTCGAGGCTCTGCACGATCGCTTCGTTGCGGCCCGGCAAGGCCGGTCGAGCGGCATTGCGGAGGTCGAGGCCATCGGCCGCGCCTACCTGGCCTTCTCGGTGGAGACGCCGCATTACTTCGACGCCTGTGCGCGCTACCAGGCGCACCCGGCCGGCGAACATGGGGCGGACGCCACCCCGTGCAACGAAGCAGCCTGCGAAGTTGCCGGCCACAGCGTCCACGAAGTCATCGTCGAATCGCTCAATCGCGGCGTTGCCGACGGCTCCATCCGCGCCGACATCGGCGATCCGTTCGTCACCGCGCTGACGCTGTGGGCGTTCACGCACGGCCTGATCCAGATCGCATCGACCAAGGGTGGCCAGATCGAGCACGAAGGCACCTCCGTGCAGTCGTTCATCCAGCACGGCCTCGACCTCGCGCTGCGGGCGCTGCAGCCATGAAGCACGCGGCTGCATTGCTACTGTCCTGGCTCGCCGCTGCCATCGTGCCGCTCGCACAGGCGGCATCGCCGCCGGCTCCCGCGCCTGCCGCGCAGCCCCTCGTCACCATGGAAGACGGGCTGCGCCAGGTCATCGACGAAGCGCTCACCGCCAACCTGGAACTACGCGCTTCCGGCGCGACGGTGCAGCAACGGCTCGCCGCGCTTGACCAGGCACGTGCGCGCTACCTCCCGGTTATCGACTTCGCTGCGCGCTACTCCGTGGCCGACGGCGGCCGCACCATCGAATTCCCGGTCGGCGACCTGCTGAATCCCGTGTACGAGACGCTGGACCAGATGCTGGTGGCGCAGGGCCAGGCAGCGCAGTTTCCGCGCGTCCAGAACGAGTCGATCGCCTTCCTGCGCGACCAGGAGCAGGAAACGAAGCTGGTGCTCGAGCAACCGCTGTACGAACCGCGCATCGGTCCGGCCGTCGACGCGACGCGAGCCGACGTCGCGCGTGCCGCAGCGGACCTCGCCGCGCTGCGGTCGCAGGTCATCCGCGACGTCAAGCAGGCGTACTACCGCTGGATCGCGGCACAACAGGCCGTGACGGTACTCGACGCAACGCTTGAAGCCACGCGCGCGAACCTCAAGGCCAACGAAAGCCTGTACCGCAACGGCAAGGTTACGCGCGACCTCGTCTACCGCGCCGAAGCGGACGTGCTCGAAGTGGAGCAGGAACGCCTGGCAACGGCGAGCCGCGTGCGTATCGCGCAGAGCTACGTGAACCTGCTGCGCAACGCGCCGTTGCCGCAGCCGCTGCCGAACGCAGCGCTCGACGCCGAGACGATCGAACGCTTCCGTGCGCGGTTGCTGGCCGTGCTCGCGGGACGGCAAGTGGACGCACCGAAGCTGCAGGACCTCGCGAGCCAGCGCCGTGAGGAACTGAAAAGCCTCGATGCAGCCATCGCTGTCGGCGAAGCGCGGCAAGACCTGGCGCGCGCGGCCTTCAAGCCATCGCTCGCCTTTGGCGCCGAAGCGGGCATCCAGGGTACGGACTACGGCTTCGCGGACGAAGACCGCTACGTGCTCGCCTCACTGGTGCTGCGGTTCAACGCGTTCCGCGGCGGCGCGGACCAGGCCGCCCTGCGCGAAGCCCGCGCCCTCACCGATCAGCTGCGCGCGACTCGCGAACTCGCCGGCCAGCGCGTGCGTCTCGAAGTGCAGCAGGCGCTCGAGAACTTCGAGGTCGCGGAGGCCTCGCTCGACACCGCCGCCAAGCGCGCCGAAGCAGCTACGGGCGCATTCACGATCACCAGCCGCAAACGTGATCTCGGCCAGATCAACC
>JBAVIQ010000606.1:0-2716 GCA_049687035.1 Steroidobacteraceae bacterium | reverse complement strand
GTACAGGCCCGATCCTTTCGGCGGGAACAGGAACCGCAACAGAGCGACCATCGCGAGCACCAGCAGCGCCGCGACCGCGTTGTGCGCCGTGGCGAGCGGCAGCGGGAACGGCTTGATGACCATGATCGGCCCGACGAGCCACTGCGTCACGAGCGCCGCCGCCAGGGCGATGCCGGCAGTCCGCACGCCGGGGGACTGACCGGTCCGCGCGGCTTTCCACGCGACGAAACCAAGGACCAGCGCTGCCACGATGGCGCCGATCCGATGCGTGAAGTGAATCGCGACGCGGGCCGGGTGGTCGAGCACGCCGCCCTCGTAGTCGATGCCGAGACCGCGCCAGAGTACGAACGCATCCTTGAAGTCCATGGTCGGCCAGAACGAACGCTGGCACGTCGGGAAGTCGGGACAGGCCACGGCCGAGTAATTGGTGCTGACCCAACCACCGAGCAGGATCTGCGCAACGAGCACGACCATGCCGATGACGGCCCAGCGGCGCAGGCTGTCCTCGGACTGCGGCCGCGAACGGCGCGTGGCCGGCAGCGACAGCCACCACAGCAGCGCCATCGTCGTCAGGCCGCCCGCGAGGTGAGCGGAAACGATCGCGGGCTTAAGCAGCAGCGTCACCGTCCACATGCCGAGCAATCCCTGCAAGACGACGAGCCCGACCACGGCGAGTGGCAGGCGGACTGGTTGCATGGAATCCCGCCGATTGCGCCAGGCCAGCGCGCCGATGATCAGGATGACGAAGCCCAGCGTTGCTGCGAGGTACCGGTGCAGCATCTCCTTGAGCGCCTTCTCGTACTCGACCGGGCGGTCCGGGTACGCGGCGTTCACGGCGTGCTGGTTTTCGGCTGCTTGCCCGGCCGTGAGGTGGCCGTAGCAGCCGGGCCAGTCGGGGCACCCGAGGCCGGCATGGCTCAGGCGCACGTAGGCGCCCAGCACGATGACGCAGAACGCGAGGATCGTGCCGAACAGGCAGAGCTTGCGGAACGCGGACAGGCGCTTCTGGGTATTCATGGGATTTCTCAGCCGATGTGCGAGAGTCGCAGCAGCTTCTTCACGTCGGTGAGCAGGGCTTTGTCCGGGGCTGCGGCGGAATAGCTGAGCACGAGGTTGCCGAGCGGATCGACCAGGTAGAGCCGGCCGGCGGCCGTCGGTGCGACGCCGTCCAGTGCCGGGAATTGCGCAAGCAACGCCTTCGAATCCGCGTCGTCGCCCACGATCGCGACCAGCAGGTCGGCATGTTCCGCCGCCAGGAACTGCGTGTCGACGCGTGTCCCCGTCGCCAGGAAGACGCGTTGGACGCGGTCCATGTCCTTGTTGAGCGAGATCCAACTCTGGCGCGACAGGTACAGCGCCTTGCGGCAGCGTTCATCACAGGCGCCATCGCCCAGGTACGCGATTGTCCATTTGCCCTGCAGGAAATCGGCAGGAGTGCGCGTGCCGTCCGGCCGCGCGAGCGAGACGGCCGCTAACGGCACTGCCGGGTTGATCAGGTCGCCCTTGTTGGTGCCGCCGGCCGGTCGCCAGCCCGAACCGCCGTAATACAGCCAGAAGGCCACGAGCAGTGGCACGAAAAAGAGCGACGCCAGCAGGATGAGCTGGCGGCGGCCGCGCCGGCGCTGGGTGTCGTCGATCGGTGCGTTCATGGTGAGCCGGAAGTCGAATCCGTGGGCGCCAGCGCAGCGCCCGGGAGGCGGCGCAGGCTGAGGGCAATGAAGATGATCAGTGCGACGAACGCGAGCGCGAACCACTGGATCGCGTATCCCAGGTGCCGCTCGGGCCCGAACTGCATGGCGGGACGCCAGGCGCGCTCGTACCCGTTGGGCGCCGCGGGATCGAGCAGGACGATCCGCGCTTCGACCTTGGCCCCCAGCACTTTCTCGATGTCCTGCTGCCGCGGGAAATTCAGCACGCGTGGCCAGCTCGTGTCGCTGGCGACGCCTGCGTCACCGACGCGCACGCCCGGAGCGGGCAGCGTATCGAGGCGACCGGACACGGCGCGGAACTCAGGCGACACGAACACCGGAGGCAGGTCCTGGCGCGTTGCGCCGAGCGGCACCCAGCCGCGATCGACCAGCAGCAGGCGCGCGCTGCCTTCCCGCTGGAAGGGCGTCAGCACGCGATACCCGGGCAGGCCCGCCTGCGAAGGCATGTTGTCTATGAGGATCTGGCGCGCCGGTTCGTAGTGACCTTCGGCCCGCACGTGCTGGTAGCGCGGCAACTCGTCGACGGTGACGTCGCCCTCGAGTTCGACGCTTGACTGCGTGCCCCGCTGGAAGGACTCGATCATGGCCTGCTTTTCGCGCGCACGGCCCACCTGCCACCAGCCCAGCGCAACGAAGGCCGCGAGCAGGACGGCGGTCAGCAGCACTGCCCACAGGCGTGGGGCGAACTCGCGATTGGCAATCCGCAGGCTCATTTATACTTCGTCCTTCCCGCGCGCGACGCATTCAGACCGGCCGGCCATGCTCATCAAGATCCTCATCGTCGTCGTACTCGTCGCCATCATCCTGAGCCTGTTCTCCGGGCTCTTCCACCTGGTGAAGGAAGAAGGCGAATCAAAGCGCATGGTCAACGCGCTGACCGTGCGCATCGCGCTGTCGGTCGCGCTCTTTATCTTACTGTTCATCGCGTGGTACGCGGGGTTGATCACCCCGCACCATGTGAGGTGAGGAAGGGGAGGAAGGGCAGGAAGGGCAGGAAGGGCAGGAAG
>JBAVIQ010000605.1:0-3301 GCA_049687035.1 Steroidobacteraceae bacterium | reverse complement strand
GAATCGAACTGGGTCGTCCTGAAGTTTGGCGGCACCAGCGTTTCGAGCGTCAGTAACTGGAAGAACGTCGCCGGCGTCGTCAAGGCGCGGCTGATCGAAGGCCTTCACCCCGTCATCGTTCACTCTGCGCTGTCCGGCATCACGGACCGCCTCGAGCAACTGCTGGCGAAAGCGCTGACCGGCGAGTGGGAACCGGTCATGGACCAGATCGAGCGACGTCACCTCGACTTCGCGCGCGACCTCGGGATCCACATCGACGCCGAGTTCGACCGCCATTTCACCGACCTGCGCCGCAGCGCCGAAGGCATCCACCTGATCGGCGAAGTCAGTGACCGCCTGCGCGCGCGCGTAATGGCCAACGGCGAATTGATGGCGACGCGCATCGGCGCCGCGTTCCTGCAGGCTGAAGGCATCGACGTGCAGTGGCTCGATGCCCGCACTCTGCTGCACGCCGAAGAACGACCCGGCGCAACCGAACGCGCGAATTACCTGTCGGCCACGTGCAATTTCGAACCCGACACCGCGTTCCAGCAGCGGCTCGCGTCTGGCGGCAAGGTGCTGATCACGCAGGGCTTCATCGCCAGCGACGCGCATGGCGACACCGTGCTGCTCGGGCGTGGTGGCTCCGACACCTCGGGCAGTTACTTCGCGGCCAAGCTCGGCGCGCGCCGGCTCGAAATCTGGACCGACGTGCCCGGCATGTTCACGTCCAATCCCAAGTCGGTGTCGAACGCGCGGCTGCTCAAGTCGCTCGACTACGACGAGGCACAGGAAATCGCGAGCAGCGGCGCCAAGGTCCTGCACCCGCGCTGCATCCTGCCGGTGAAGCAGTATGCGATTCCGCTGACCGTGCACGCCACGCAGCAGCCCGAGCTCGAAGGCACGGTCGTCACCGCGACGGGTGGTGATGGCGGCGCGCGCGTGAAGGCGGTCTGCATCAAGAAGGGCATCACGCTGCTCTCGCTCGAGACGCTCGGCATGTGGCACCAGGTGGGTTTCCTTGCCGATGCCTTTGCCGTGTTCAAGGACCATGGCCTTTCGATCGACCTGGTGTCGACGTCCGAGACCAGCGTGACCGTCTCGCTGGATCCCGCCGCCAACTCGCTCGACAGTCGCGCGCTCGAGACGCTGGTGACCTCGCTCTCGAAGCTCTGCCGCGTCGAAGTCATCGGGCCCTGCGCTGCGGTGAGCCTCGTCGGCCGCAGCATCCGCGCCACGCTGCATCGGCTCGGGGATGCGCTCGAACTGTTCGAAGAGCAGCGCATCTATCTGGTGACGCAGGCCGCGAACGACCTCAACATCACGTTCGTCGTGGACGAAGAGCAGGGGGATAGGCTCGTGCGCCGCCTGCACGACGTCATCGTCTGGAACGCGCCGTCCGATCACGTGCTGGGCCCGACGTGGGAGCAGATCCACGGCCTCGGTCCGGTGATTACGGCGGGCGGGCCGCCGTGGTGGCAGGACCGCCGGGAAGAGTTGCAGCGCATCGCGCACGAGCACGGCAGCGCTTACGTCTACAACCGCGCCTCGGCGGAGCTCGCCGCGAAGCAATTGCTCGCGATTCGTGGCGTCGACCGCATCTTCTACGCGATGAAGGCCAACCCGCATCCGGAACTCCTGAAAATCTTCGCCGGGCTCGGGCTCTCGTTCGAATGCGTCTCGCGCGGCGAATGCGAGCACGTGATGAAGGTCGTGCCGGGCATCGATCCGTCCCGCATCCTGTTCACGCCGAATTTCGCCCCGCGCAGCGAGTACGAGTGGGCGATCGAGCAGGGCGTCAAGCTGACGATCGACAACGTCTACGCTCTGCGCGAATGGGGCGAGCTGTTCCGAGACCGCGACGTGCTGATCCGCATCGACACCGGTTTCGGACGCGGCCACCACGATCACGTGCGCACCGCGGGGGTGCATTCCAAGTTCGGCGTCCCGCTCTTCGAGATGGATGAGGTCGAGCGCCTGGTGAAGCTGATCGGTGCGCGCGTCGTGGCACTGCATGCGCATACCGGCAGTGGCGTGTTCGACGTGCGTAACTGGAAGGAAGTGGGCCACATGCTCGGCGGCCTCGCGCAGCGCTTTCCGCATGCGAAGGCCATCGATCTCGGTGGCGGCCTCGGCGTGCCGGAGAAGCCGGGGCAGGTCCCGGTGGACCTTGCCGCGCTGCAGGGCGTCATCGACGACATCCGCGGCAAGTGGCCGCAGGTCGGTCTCTGGCTCGAGCCGGGTCGGTTCCTGGTGGCGCAGGGCGGCGTGCTGGTCGTCGAAGTGACGCAGCTGAAAGGCAAGGGCGCGGTGCAGTACGTCGGTGTGTCGACCGGCATGAACTCGCTGATCCGTCCCGCGCTCTATGGCGCGCATCACGATATCGTCAACCTCACGCGCTTCGGTGAGCCAGGCACCGAGGTCTACAACGTCGTGGGTCCGATCTGCGAATCCGCCGACTACCTCGGGCACGAGCGGTTGTTGCCGGCCACGCAGGAAGGCGACGTGCTGCTGATTGCCAACGCGGGGGCCTACGGCCACGCGATGAGCTCGAACTACAACCTGCGCGAACCCGCGTGTGAAGTGATCATCTGAGCGGGCCGATGGCGGCCGGAGTGGGCGTGTGAAGACTGCAATCGTTGGCTGGCGCGGCATGGTGGGTTCGGTGCTCATGCAGCGCATGGCGCTCGAACGCGATCTCGACCACGTGGACCCCGTCTTTTTCAGCACGTCGCAGGCGGGCGGCGCGGGTCCCGTAATCAATGGCCGTCCGTCCGGACCGCTGCGAAATGCCAGCGACCTCGAGGCGCTCGGGCAGTGCGACGTGGTCGTGACCTGCCAGGGCGGCGACTACACGAACGACATCCATCCGAGGCTGCGTGCCGCCGGCTGGCAATGCTATTGGATCGACGCGGCGTCGGCGCTGCGCATGAAGAACGATGCCGTCATCATTCTCGACCCCGTGAATCGCAACGTGATCGACGCCGCGCTCGCGGCCGGCATGCGGGACTACGTCGGCGGCAACTGCACCGTGTCGTTGATGATGATGGCCCTGGGGGGACTGTTCCGCGCGAACCTCATCGAGTGGATCACGTCGATGACGTACCAGGCGGCTTCGGGCGCCGGTGCGCAGAACATGCGCGAACTCGTCGAGCAGATGGGAAGCGTGCATGCTGCCGCGTCCTCGCTGCTCAAGGATCCGGCGAGCGCGATTCTCGAGATTGACCGAGTGGTTACGGCTCGATTGCGCTCCTCGGAACTGCCACAGGCGAACTTCGGTACGGCGCTGGCAGGCAGCCTGATCCCGTGGATCGACAAGGAC
>JBAVIQ010000604.1:0-1549 GCA_049687035.1 Steroidobacteraceae bacterium | reverse complement strand
CTACATGAGCCCCGAGCAGGGGCATGGCTTGCCGCTCGACGTGCGCAGCGACCTCTACAGTCTCGGCGTGGTCCTGTACGAAATGCTGACCGGCGAAAAGCCGTACATCGCGGAAACGCCGCTCGCGGTGATCTACATGCACGCCAATTCGCCGGTCCCGCGCCTGCCACAGAACCTTGCGTACCTGCAGCCGCTGCTTGATGGATTACTCGCGAAGAAGCCGGCCGATCGCTTTTTGTCGGCCGCCGCGATCGTCGCGAACATCGACGAGCTGCTCAAGAGCGCAGCCGCCTGAGGAGTCTTGTCGGTGAGCGTTCCAGTCGTGCTGCAGTCGGCGACCGATCCACGCTGGTTCCAGCTCGCCGTGGAGCGCTGGCAGGACCTGCTGCTCGATCACGCGAATTGCGAGAAGAAAGCCGCGTCGACGGCGCTCGCCCTGATGTTCTCGTACCCCGAAGACTTCGAGCTGGCCGACCGCATGTCGCGCCTGGCACGCGAGGAGTTGCGGCATTTTGAACTGGTGCAGCAGCAACTGACGGCGCTGCAGGTGCCGTTCCGGCGCCTGAGCCCGTCACGCTATGCCGAGGGCCTGCGCAAGGCGCTGCGGCGTACGGAACACGAGCGCCGGATGGACCTGCTGCTGATCGGTGCGTTGATCGAAGCACGCTCGCACGAGCGGTTCATCGGCCTGATCCCGTTACTCGGCGAACCTCTGGGTCCGTTCTACGCGTCGCTGGCGGCGGCCGAGTCCCGGCACGCCGGGCTCTACCTGCGACTGGCGGACAAGCGTGGCGTGGGTGCGCGAGAGCGTCTGCAGCAGTTGGCCGCTGTCGAGGCGGAGCTTGCCGTGGCGCCGGACGCCGAGTTCCGGTTCCACTCGGGCACGCCGGGAGAGTGAGGAAGGGGAGGAAGGGGAGGAAGGGAGGAAGGGGAGGAAGGGAGGAAGTTGAGGAAGTGTCCGAATGACCTCTTCCTGCCCTTCCTGGCCTTCCTTAACTTCCTCCCTTCCTCCCCTTCCTCACCTTCCCAGGGCCCGCAGTTCCACTCCGTCGTCCCGCCACTCCAGCACACTGCCTTGCGTGTACCAGTCGCCGAGCACGATGCGGCGCGCCGGCTTGCCGTCCACCTCGAGCGAATGAATCGCCGGGCGGTGGGTGTGCCCATGCACCAGTGTGTTGACGTGCGCATGCCGCAGCGAGTCGATGACTTCGGACGGCGTGACGTCCATGATCGCGGCCGCGGTTGCCCCTACGTGCATCTGGCTTCCAGCACGCAACTTCCTGCCCAGTTTGCGCCGCGACTCGAGGCCCAGGTGGCGCAGCACGAACAGCGTGAGGGGATTGCGCAGGATTCGCCTCAGGCGCTGGTAGCTCGTGTCGGCGGTGCACAGCACGTCGCCGTGCATCAGCAGCACCCGCTCGCCGTGCAGATCGACGACCGTGCCATCGTCGAGCAGGATGCACCCGGTCTCGGCGGCGAAGCGCGAGCCGATGAGGAAATCGCGGTTGCCGTGCATGAAATACGTCGGTACGCCCGCATCGTGCAGTGC
>JBAVIQ010000603.1:0-3787 GCA_049687035.1 Steroidobacteraceae bacterium | reverse complement strand
ACGTCACCGTGCTCGAAATGGCGGACCGCCCGCTCAATCGCGTGACGACACCGGAAATGTCGGCCTTCTACCTGCACCGGCACGAACGCGCAGGCGTGCGCGTGCTGTGCGGCATGTCGGTGTCCTCGTTCAAGGGGGACGCGGCAGGCCACCACGTGACGGCCGTCGCCTGCGGCGAGCGCGAATTAGACGCGGACCTCGTCATCGTCGGTGTGGGCATCCTGCCCGAGACGACGCTCGCGGCGGCGGCCGGCCTGCGCTGCGAAAACGGCATCTGGGTCGACGAGCAGTGCCAGACCTCGGATCCGCACATCTACGCCGCGGGTGACTGCACGTTCCACCAGAGCGTGCGCTATGGACGCCGGCTGCGGCTCGAGTCGGTGGACAACGCCGTCGAGCAGGCCAAGACCGCGGCATCGAACATCTGTGGCAAGGCGGTCCGCCATGAGCACGTACCCTGGTTCTGGTCGGATCAGTACGACCTGAAGCTGCAGATCGCAGGCCTGTCGCAAGGATACGACCAGACGGTCATGCGTGGCGATCCGGACTCGGGGCGATTCGCGCTGTATTACTTCGCGCAGGGTGAACTACTGGCAGTCGATGCGATCAACAGTCCGAAGGACTTCATGCAGGGCAAGAAGTGGATTGCGGAGCGCAAGCACCCGGATCCCGCGCAGCTCGCGGACCTGTCCGTCGATCTCAAATTACTGTAACCGCCTTGCGGGGGAGATAGCCATGAGCGCTGACAACGGCGAGGCGGGAAAGTCGCTGATTTCGGACGAGGCGTCGCGCGAACTGCTCGCCGCGATCGCGCAATGGACCGGCGGCATGTCGCCGCAAGCGCTCGGCGGCGCCTGGTGGAACGTGATGTCGAGGCTCGTGCTGGCTCCCGGACGCCAGGCGCAGCTCGCGCAGACAGCTGTTCAGAAGGCGATCGCCCTCGCCCAGTTCACGGGCGGCGCACTCAAGCCGCAAGGCGAACCCGTCGCGCCGCAGGCCACAGGCACGCCTTATGCGAACCGCTACTCCGACCCTGCCTGGGCGAGATTCCCGTTCAACGTGCTCGCGCAGTCGTTCATTACGGCTGCGGAGCTTGCCCGTGAAGCGGTAAACGGCGTGCCCGGCACCGATGCCGCCGCCGAGAACGTCGTCGGCTTCACCGTCCGCGAAGGCCTCGAACTGCTGGCACCTGACAACTACCTGCCGACCAATCCGCAGTTGCTCGAACAGACCCGCGCGGAGAGCGGCAGGAACCTCGTGCGCGGCGTGAAGTACCTCGCCGAGGACGTGCAACGCATGCTGCAGGGCCGCGGCCCCGTCGGTGTCGAGAATTACCAGGTCGGCGAGCAGATCGCTTGCAGCAAGGGCAAGGTCATCCTGCGCAATTCGCTGATGGAGCTGATCCAGTACTCGCCCACGACGTCCAAGGTCTACGCCGAGCCGGTCCTGATCGTCCCGGCGTGGATCATGAAGTACTACATCCTCGATCTGTCGCCGAAGAACTCGCTGGTGAAATACCTGACCGACCTGGGTCACACGGTCTTCATGATTTCGTGGAAGAACCCGACAGCCGAAGACCGTGACGTCGCGATGGACGACTACCTGTCGCTCGGCGTGCTCGCGGCGCTCGACGCCGTCAACAGGGTGGTGCCGAAGCGCAAGGTGCACGGTGTCGGCTACTGCATCGGCGGCACGCTGCTCGCGATTGCCGCAGCGGCGATGACGCAGAAGGAAGACCACCGGCTCGCGACGATCACGATGTTTGCCGCACAGACGGATTTCAGCGAGCCGGGCGAGTTGTCGGTGTTCATCAGCCCGGCGCAGCTCGCGATGCTCGAAGCGATGATGTGGAAGAAAGGCGTGCTCGAGAGCAAGCAGATGGGTGGCGCGTTCCAGATGCTGCGCACGTACGACCTGCTGTGGAATCCCTCCGTCGCGACGTACCTCAAGGGCGAGCGCACCGGCGTCAACGACCTGATGTCGTGGAACGCCGACGGCACGCGCATGGCGTACCGCATGCACACCGACTACCTGCACCAGCTGTATCTCAACAACGATCTCGCCGAGGGTCGTTACGTCGCGCTGGGCGAGACGCTCGACCTGGCGGCGGTGGATGCGCCCATGTTCGTCGTCGGCACCGAGACGGACCACGTCGCGCCATGGATGTCGGTCTACAAGGTCGGCAAGCTCGTGCGTTCGAAGGACTACACCTTCTGCCTGACGAGCGGCGGCCACAACGCCGGCATCATCAGCGGGCCCGTGCACCCGAAGCGCCGACACCGGGTGCTCACGACGAAGGCCGGTACGCGCCTGCCTTCGCCGGCGCAGTACATGAAGAAGGTCGAGCCCGTGCAGGGTTCGTGGTGGCCGACGTTCGCCGCATGGCTCGTCGAACATTCGACGAAGACGAAGGTGGCGCCGCCGAAGATGGGCGCGGCCGGTTACAAACCGGTGTGCGATGCCCCGGGGGGGTACGTGCTGGCTCGCTGAGGTTCGTTTGCTGGCGCGTTCGTGGGTGATGGACCGGTCTCCGGTCTGACCTACGGCGCCGTGCGGGCGAGAACGGCCCTGGGCGGGAAGACGACGAGGGCGTTCGTTCCGGGTCTTCCCCGGGCGAGCGTGTCTGCCTTTCCGGTGGAGCTCGTTCCGATGCTTGCCTTATGCCGAGAGCCGACGGTCAACGGGGAGCAACGACCCAAGGCAGAACCCCGTCATGAGCTCCGCGGATGCGCAAGTCACCTTCGCTTCAACAAGGCGTATGCGAATGATTGCGCTGTGCCAGCGGGTGTGAAGTGGCGCTCCGCCCGGGCCTGCTGGAGAAAGAAGGCGGGTGCAAATATCCGCGCGATGTCGTCGGCAGACCTCCGCGCAACTGGCAGACCGCTGCAGCGCTCAGGCCCGTCCGGGGCGAAGCCAGCGATAAGTGCATATCCACCAGACTTTACGGCGCGCCCTGCCTGTTGTGCATACGTCCGTGCGTCCACTGGATCGGTGAGGAAATGAAACACCGCCCGGTCGTGCCACAAATCGAACCCGGCCTCTGGCAATTCAGCGTGCAGGACATCAGCGACTATCCAATTCACTGCATCGGCACGCGCGCCAAGGCGTGCTTGCGGCACTGCGAGCGCCGCTTCCGAGATGTCCAAGACGGTGACACCCGTCATGCCCCGTTCCAGCAGATCATCTACAAGCGTCGATGCACCGCCGCCGATGTCGATCAGTTGAGACGTGCTGGACAGGCCACCGTGCTCCAGCAACTCCAGCGAGACATCGAGGTGTTGTCGATACCAGCTAACAGAATTGGCGGCCTTGGTCTGGTAGACCTTCTCCCAGTGCGCCTGGCGATCAATCTTGTCTGTCATGGCGACCTGCGTCCGCGTGGCCAATACGGAGAGTCATGATGCTACTGTCGGGAGTTCGTCGCGCTACAAAACATACGCTCAACGTTTGAGCTCAGGCCGCAGCCTGTCAGCGATGTCGGCCCGCCGCGAAGGGTTGGGTGTTCTTCTCACGCTCCTCGACGGCGAGCAATAGGCTGGTGCGATGGATACGCGCAACCTTCTGCCAGGGTTCACCGGTCAGGGCTGACTCAAGAGCCCACAGGAGGTTGAGGCTCACCCCGGAGTTCGCACCCTTTGCGCGGACGTATGCCTCAACTGAGCCGAGCTCTCTGAGTTGGGCCACGGATGTGATGCCAGCACGCGAGAGCATCTCCCGGGACTTTGGCCCGAGACTCTTCAGCTCGCTGATGATGCTCGCGTCGTCCATGTGCCGAACTGTCCTGGAT
>JBAVIQ010000602.1:0-4337 GCA_049687035.1 Steroidobacteraceae bacterium | reverse complement strand
GGCGTGCTCCGGTACGTCGACGGCAAGCCGATCCGCAAGTTCGTCTACGTGCGCGGCAAGCTCGCGAACGTCGTTGTTTGACCCAATGCACGCGACTACAGCCATGGCGCTGAACATCGCGGCCCATCCCGGAAGGATCCGGGAGACACGCCGTGAACCCGTCCATGGGGGCTCGTACCCTAAAGGGCACAAGCGCTCGCCGTCCATGGCTCGCGACGGTCTGCCGAAACCCTTCCGGAACGCACATCGGCGAATGTCTGGCGCATCGATCCTTCCCCTGCACGCGGTTGCGTCAATAGACCGATGCTAACGCGTTCGCGCGCGGCGCGTTACTCCTCGCGGCGATGCTTGGCACCGACGCGCTGGTACGCCTCGCGGAATGGGATGCCTTCCTTCGCGACCAGTTCGTTGGCCTCAGCCGCCGCATGAATGTCGGGGTCCATGCGGATACGCTCCGGCACGAACCGCACGTGCGGAATCGCCGCGGCCATGATGTCGAGCGACTCGACGCAGATGTCGATCGAGCGGAACAGCGGCGCCTTGATCAGCTGCAGGTCGCGCTGATAGCCCGAGGGCAGCTTGGCGGTGATGCCGAGCACTTCCGCCAGGCACGCCTGCGCCGTCGCCGTGCGGCCGCGAACCAGCTCGAAAACGTCCGGATTGCGCTTCTGCGGCATGATCGACGAGCCGGTCGTGAACTCATCGGGCAGCTGCACGAAGCCGAACTCGCGCGTATAGAACAGCAGCAGGTCGGACGCGAGCCGGCCGAGATCCTGCATCAGCAGCGTCACCTGGAACAGCACTTCGGCTTCGGCCTTGCCGCGTGATAGCTGCACGGCCGTCACCGGCTCGTGATTCGCAGGGAAGGCGAGCTTCGCGCGCGTCGCATCGCGGTTAACCGGCAGGCCGGGCGTGCCGTAACCTGCCGCGGAGCCCAGCGGATTCTTGCCGATGCGCCGGTGTGCGTGGCGCAGCCCTTCGCTGTCGTCGCGGATCTCTGCGGCGAAGCCCCGCGCCCAGAGTGCGACCGAACTCGGCATCGCCTGCTGCATGTGCGTGTAGCCAGGCAGCACCATCGAGCCCTGGTCGGCCGCCAGCCCGTCCAGCGCTTCGGCGACGAGCCGGGCTCCCTCTGCGAGGGTCTCGACGGCGTCGCGCAGGTAGAGTCGCAGTGCCGTGAGCACCTGGTCGTTGCGCGAGCGACCGGCATGCAGGCGCGCACCCGCGGTACCGATCTTGTGCGTGAGCAGAGTCTCGAGCGCCGTCTGCCCGTCCTCGAGGTCGAGCGTCACGGACCACTCGCCACGGGCGTGGGCGGCCGCGAGTTCATTCAGGCCGTTGCGGATGGCATCCAGTTCGTCCGCAGCGAGCAGGCCGCACTCGTGCAGCATCTCGGCGTGCGCGATCGAGGCGCGGACGTCGTAAGCCACGAGCCGGTTGTCGAGGGCGTGGTCCTCGCCGGCCGTGAAGCGCAGCACCCGTTCGTCGAGAGGCGCGCCTTTGTCCCAAAGCCTGGTCATGCAGTGGTCCTTCTACTGGCCTTGCTCAGCCGCCGTGAGGGCCTTGGTATCGGCCACCACCAGCGTGCCCTTGCCTTCGTTCGTGAAGATCTCCGCGAGCAGCGAGTCGGTCTCGGCGTACGAGATCACGTGCACGCGGCGGACGCCCCCGCGAATCGCGGCTTCGATGGCGCTCGACTTCGGCAACATGCCGTCGGTGATCGCACCTTTCTCGCGCAGTCGGTGCAACCCGGCCAGGTCGGTGTACGAGATCAGCGACTGCGGATCCTCCGCGCGTTCGAGAATGCCGGGTGCGCCGGTGCACAGGATCAGCTTCTCCGCGACCAGCGTGCCGCCGATCGCCGCAGCCACCGTGTCGGCGTTGATGTTGAGCAACTGGCCCGAGTTGTCGCACGACAGCGGGCTCACGACCGGCAGGAAGCCGCTGTCCAGCAGTCGCGTCACGACGGTGCCGTCGATGCCGTCGATGTCGCCCACCATGCCGTAGTCGACGATCTCGCCGCTCGCGAGCGTAACCGGGGCGCGGCGATGGGCCTGCACCAGGCCACCGTCGACGCCGCCGATGCCGATCGCGGCAATGCCGAAGCTGCGGCACAACGCGACCAGCTGCGTGTTGATCAGGCCGTTCAGGACCATGCTGGTCGCGTCGATGGCCGAAGCGTCCGTGACACGACGACCCTGGACCATGCGCGTCTGCACGCCGAGCTTCGCCATGACGTCGTCGAGCTGCGGACCGCCTCCGTGGACGAGCACGACGCGGATGCCGAGATGGTGCAGGATCGCCACCTGCTCGACGAAGGCACGCATCGTCCCGGTGTCGCGGAACGCACCGCCCCCGGTCTTGATGACGAAGATCTTGCCCTTGTACATGTGGATGTAAGGAGCTGCGCCGCGCAGCGCCCGCACCGTGACAGCCTGCTCGACCTTGTGTCCGATCATCGTCAGTTCCCCTTGAGCAATCGATGCAGCACGGCCATCTGGACGACCATGCGGTTGGCGGCTTCGCGGACCACGCGGCTGCGCGGCCCGTCGAGAATTTCATCGGCGACCGCGACGTTGCGGCGCACCGGCAGGCAGTGCATGAAATGACAATCGGCCTGTGCGCGCTGAAACCAGCTTTCGCGCACGCACCAGTCGCCGAGTGGGGCGCGCGCCTTTGCTTCGCCTTCGGCGTCACCGTAATGCTGCGGCGAGCCCCATTCCTTCGCGTACACGACGTGCGCGCCACGCAATGCCGATTCGCGGTCGGCGGTCTCCGAGACGTCGCCCCCCGATGCAGCGGCGGCTGCCCGCGCCTTGTGCATGACCGCGTCGGGCAGTGCGTATCCCTCGGGCCGCAGCACGACGACTTCCATGCCGCGCTGCGCCGCCATGTGCACGGCTGCAGCCGGCACGGCGAGCGGCAACGCACGCGGGTGCGAGACCCAGCTCAGCACGAACTTGCCGGCCCGTGGCACGGCGAGCTCGTCCATCGTCCGCCAGTCCGCGAGCGCCTGGCACGGATGATTGACGGCCGATTCCATGTTCACAAGCGGCTTCGGGCACAGGTTGGCCATGCGCATGAACTGCTCTTCGGCGATGTCCGCGGCGAGGTCCTTGCCTTCGGCGAACGAGCGGATGCCGAGCGCGTCGCAATACGAGGCGAGCACGGGAATCGCCTCGCGCACGTGTTCTGCTGCGCCGCCATTCATGATCGCACCGTCCCGCGTCTCGACCTGCCACGTGCCCTGGCCAGGTGTCACGACGAACGCCGTGCCGCCGAGACGCTGCATGCCAGCCTGGAACGAAGCCAGCGTGCGCAGCGACGGGTTCAGGAACAGCAGGCCGAGAATCTTCCCGGCGAGCGCGGTCGGCTCGGGTCGGCTCTGCAGGCTTTGTGCGAGGGCGAGCAGCTCCACGACTTCGTCGCGCGAAAGATCGGCCAGGTCGAGAAAGTTACGCATGGCGTTCAGGCCGGCAGGGAGGCGAGGGCGTCGCGCAACTGCTCGACGTGCATCGACTCGAGCACGTAAGGCGCGAGGATACGGACGATGTGCGGATCGCCACTGGTGCCGGTCAGGATGTCGTGCTGTTCAAGCAGTTCGCGCTGCACGTCCTTTGCAGGACGGCGCGTGCGCAGGCCGAGCAGGAAGCCGGCGCCCTGCGTGCCCGTGACCGGTCCGACGACGCAGGCTTCGCGCATCTGCTGCGACCGTTTGCGCACGTTCGCGAGCAAGCCTTCGCTTTCGATGATGTCCACCACGGTCTCGATCATCGCGCAGGCCATCGGGCCGCCGCCGAAGGTCGTGCCGAGATCGTCCATCTGCAAGTGGCCTGCAACGTGATCCGCCATCAGCAGCGCAGCGCACGGGAAGCCGGCGCCGAGGGCCTTGGCCGTCGTGATCATGTCGGGTGAGACGCCATACATGTTCGCAGCGAACGGGTAACCGGTGCGACCCATGCCGCACTGCACTTCGTCGAAGACGAGCAACGCGCAGGTCTCGGTGCACCGCTTGCGCAGCGCCGTGAGGAACGGTTCGCCGAGGTCGAGCGCACCGCCAACCCCTTGCACCGGCTCGACGATCACGGCTGCGGTGTCCGTGCCGATGATCCGTTCGATCGCAGCGAGGTCACCGCGCGGCACGAATTCGACGTCGAAGGGTGCCTGCGGGAAGCCATACCACTTCTTAGCCGCGCCCCAGGTCACGGCGCCGGCTGCAGCCGTGCGGCCGTGGAAACTGCCTTCAATGGCAACGACCTTGCGCCGGCCCGTGATGCGCAATGCCAGCTTCAGCGCGTTTTCGTTCGCTTCGGCGCCCGTGTTGATGAAGAATGCGG
>JBAVIQ010000601.1:0-1692 GCA_049687035.1 Steroidobacteraceae bacterium | reverse complement strand
CGTCTACGCCGAGCGAACTGCCACGGGGCGGTACGTCGACATCGACATCGACCGGGTGGCGGCCGGGCGCTACGGGCTCAATATCAAGGACGTGCAGGACATCGTCGGCAGCGCGGTGGGCGGCATGACGGTCAGCTACACCGTGGAAGGCCTCGAGCGGTACCCGATCAACCTGCGGTATCCACAGGACTTCCGCGATTCGCTCGAGAAGCTGCGGCAGTTGCCGATCGTGGCGCCCACGGGTGCAAACGTGACGCTGCAGGACGTCGCACGGGTCGAGATCGCCGACGGCCCCGGGATGATCCGGAGCGAGAATGCGCGCCCGTCGGGCTGGGTCTTCGTCGACATCCAGGATCGCGATCTGGGCGGCTTCGTGAATGACGCGAAAGCGCGCATCGCGGACGAACTGGCGCTGCCCGCGGGGTACAGCCTGAGCTGGTCCGGACAGTACGAGTACCTGGAGCGTGCGGTCGAGCGCCTGAAGCTCGTCGTGCCGCTCACGCTCGGCATCATCGTCCTGCTGCTCTACCTGAATTTCCGCAACGCGCGCGACGTCGCCCTGATCCTGTTCGCGCTGCCTTTCGCGCTCGTCGGCGGCGTCTGGCTGCTGTACCTGCTCGATTACGACCTCTCGATCGCGGCGGCCGTCGGCTTCATCGCGTTGGCGGGCGTAGCGGCGGAGACCGGGGTGGTGATGGTCATGTATTTGGAGCACGCGTGGGCTGAACGACGCGTCAGGGCGGTTGCCGAGAGCCGCGAGCCGACGCGACGCGAATTGCGCGAAGCGATCGTCGATGGCGCGCTGCTGCGGCTGCGGCCAAAGCTGATGACCGTGATCACGATCATCGTCGGCCTGCTGCCGATCATGTGGGGATCAGGCACCGGCGCAGCCGTCATGCGACGCATCGCGGCGCCGATGGTCGGCGGCATGGTGTCGGCCACGGTGCTGACGCTGGTGATCATCCCGTCGCTGTACCTGCTGCTGAACGGCTGGAAGCTCCGGGACGAGCAGGGCTGACCACTCCGGCTGCATCGGATCGACGAGCGCCTCGGGGTGCGCGCCAGATCGGTGCTGGGTGGCTTGCATCACGAACGTTTGCTGGCGCCCGCGTTGGCGTGATCGGGTAGTTGCGGAGCACGGGACTCACTGGCAGGCTCCGCAGGGCAAAGGTACGATTCGGGACGTCAGTCCCCATGCATTGTCCCTTCCTAATGCCAAGAATCCGGTCCTGCCCGTGATTGGTCGGCTGCATTTGCGCGCAGTAGCAGCCGGTCTTGCCCTGAGCAGCGACTTGGCGCAGGCGTCGGACGAAGCGACTTGGCAGGAGATCGTAGTAACGGGCGAGCGCCTGCAGCGGCCTATGTCGGAGACAGCGTCGAGCGTCGTTGTAACGACCGGGGAAATGAACGCGGCCCTCGCAGGTGCCGACCGCGTGGAGCAGCTGCTGTCTCTCGTGCCCAACGTACAGTATGGTTCTGGCGGAACCGGGCCGACGATTCGCGGGCAGGATTCGACCGGTGTCCTGCGTGACCTGCCGGCGTTTCTCGGCGGGACACGACCCCGGGTGACACTGCAGGTCGATGGCCGAGCGGTCGGTTTCAATGAATTCGTCTTCGGCCTCGCGTCCGTATGGGACGTCGACCAGGTCGAAGTGTATCGAAGCCCGCAGACTACGACACAGGGGCGCAATT
>JBAVIQ010000600.1:0-1655 GCA_049687035.1 Steroidobacteraceae bacterium | reverse complement strand
GCGACGCGCAGGTGCGCATCTGGGAGGCGTGCCCGGTCACCGGGGAGATCGCCGTGAAGTCCCACGCTGCGCCGGGTACCGTCGTGCAGGCAGCGGACGGGCGCATCGTCGTCGCCACCGGCGACGGCCTGCTCGAACTGCTGGCGGTGCAGTTTCCCGGCCGCAAGCCGCTCAAGGCCCGCGACATTCTCAATTCCAGGCCGCTGGGCGGCGAACGCTTCGGCGAGGTGATTGCATGAGCGCGCCCACGGGTCCGGCGGAAGTACGTGCATCTGCGGCGATCATCGTCGCGGCCGTCCTCGACGAAGGACGCTCGCTCGACGACCTGCTTGCCGTCGAGAACGACGAAGGCTCGGTGCGCGGACTCAAGCGCTCGTTGTGCTACGGCACCCTGCGCTGGCACGTGCGGCTGGCAGCGGTGCTCAATGCGCTGGCAACGCGTTCACCGGACCAGCTCGCGCCGCGGCTGCGGGCGCTGATCGAGATCGGCCTCTTCCAACTCGTGTCCGGCGAGACCGCGGCGCATGCCGCCGTTTCGGAAACCGTGAGTGCCGCCAAGGTGCTTGGGTTCGAGCAGGCAGCCGGGTTCGTCAACGCGATCCTGCGGCGGTTCCAGCGCGAACAGGCGGACATCCTGCACGCGATCGACCGCGACGTGGCGCTGCGCACCGCGCATCCGCGCTGGTTCGTCGATGCGCTGCGCACGGACCGCGGCGAGGCCGCCCTGGCCGCGCTGGACGCCAACAACGCGCACCCGCCCCTGTGGGTGCGCGTGAACAGCATGCGTGGCGACGTGGCCTGGGCAAAGGGCGAGCTGGAGGCCGCGGGGTTTACGGTCACACCGCACCCGCTCGCGCGCGATGCATTGCAGGTGGCACCGCCCGCGGACGTGCGCTCACTGCCGGGTTTCATGGATGGCCGCCTCTCGGTACAGGACGCCGCGGCCCAGTTGGCCATCGAGCTGCTCGACCCGCAGCAAGGCGACCGCATCCTGGATGCCTGTGCGGCGCCGGGCGGCAAGACCTGCCACGTGCTGGAGCGGACCAACGGCAACGCGGACGTGACGGCCATGGACGTGTCCGAGCCCCGGCTGCTGCGAATCCGCGAAAATCTCGAGCGGCTCGGGTTGCAGGCCAGGATGGTGGCAGCGGATGTCGAGAACGTCCGCGGCTGGTGGGACGGGCAACCCTACGACCGGGTCCTGTTGGACGTGCCGTGCTCGGCCACCGGGGTCATCCGGCGGCATCCCGACATCAAAGTCCTCAGGCGGGCCAAGGACATCCCGGTCCTGGCGCGGAAGCAGGCGAACCTCCTGGCGGCAGCGTGGGGGGTGGTCAAGCCGGGCGGTCGCCTGCTGTACACCAGTTGTTCGGTGTTGGCGGCCGAAAACGAGCGCGTCGTCGCGGCGTTCCTGGCCCGGACACCCGGCGCCCGGGACCTGACGCCCGAATTGACGGCCAACTGGCCGTCTCGCCCTGCCGGGGCGGGGCCCGGGTACCAGGTCATGCCCGGGGAGACCGGCATGGACGGGTTCTATTATGCTTGCCTGAGCAAGCCGCTATGATTGTTGGAAATGAGCTACCGGGCCCCCTCCATCTTGCGCAAATCGCCATTTTTGGCGAGGTGTTCGGCGTGGCTGGCGCTGTGCTTAATTG
>JBAVIQ010000599.1:0-3209 GCA_049687035.1 Steroidobacteraceae bacterium | reverse complement strand
ACGGCGTAGTAGACGTCGCGATTCGGGCCGACGTACGCGTACCCCTTCTCGATCAGCGTCTCGACCATCGCAATGATCTGCGGCACGAACTCCGTGGCCCGCGGCTCGTAGTCGCCGAGTTGCACGCCGAGCGCAGCGCAGTCCTCGCGGTACGCGCGGATGAAGCGCTCGGTCAGCGCCGTCATCGGCTCGCCGTTTTCCTGCGCGCGCCGGATGATCTTGTCGTCGATGTCCGTGATGTTGCGGACGAACGTGACGTCGTAGCCCGAGGCCTCGAGGTGACGGCGGACGACGTCGAACACGATCAGCATCCGCGCGTGGCCGAGGTGGCAGTAGTCGTAGACCGTGATGCCGCAGACGTACATGCGGACCTTGCCGGGCTCGAGCGGCTTGAAGACTTCCTTGCGTCCGGTCAGCGAATTCTGGATCTGCAGCATGGTGCGTTCGGTTCTACTTCTGAGATTCTTGTGTCAGTTGCGCGCGGCGAGCGAGCGCGCCGATTCCAGCCGGCCGAGAACGCGCGTCGTGCCCATGAGGCCGACGAGCGGCGCGAGTTCGGGTCCGTGCGTCGCCCCGGTCAGCGCCGAGCGCAGCGGCATGTAGAGCTTCGCGCCCTTGCGGCCAGTCGCCTCGGCAATCGCACGCGTCCAGTCTTTGAAGTCGCCGGCATTCGCTGCGAGCAGGCTGCCGGCGCTGGCGAAGAAATCAGGTCCCGCCTCGATGATCTGCGCCGTCGCGTCCGTCGACACTGGCACTGCATCGTGGGCAACGACGCCTACGAGCTCGTCGACTTCGGCGGGAAACAGGACGTTGCCCTTCACCACTGCCACGAACGCGCTGCGCTCGTCACCCGCCTCCAGGGCGTCCAGATGCGTGCCCAGCCACTGCTCGATCTGCGCATCGGTCGAGTGCGTCACGGCCTCGCGCTGCCAGTGCCGTAATTGCGCCTCGTCGAAGCGCGCGGCGGAATGACTGGTGCGAGCGAGGTCGAAGTGCGACGCGAGCTGATCCGGCGCTAGCCAGCCGTCGTTGCCGCAGGCATGGCCAAGCCGGATCAGGTAATTGCATATCGCAGCCGGCAGGTACCCCTGCGCGCGAAGGTCGGTCAGGCTGGCAGCGCCCTCTCGCTTCGACAGTGGAATGCCGCTCGGTGCCAGCACGAGCGGCAAGTGACCGTACTCCGGCGGCGGCATGCCCAGGGCTTCGAGCAGCAACAGCTGGCGCGGCGTGTTGGCCAGGTGGTCGTCGCCCCGCAATACGAGCGTGATGGCCATCGCCGAGTCGTCCACCGCGTTGCCGAGGAAGAACGACACGCTGCCGTCGGCACGACGGATCACGAAGTCACCGATGTCGTCGGACTGGAATCGCTGCGGACCGTGGACGCGGTCCACGAACTCCACCGTGCGGTGGTCGGGTACGCGGAAGCGGATTGCAGGGGCCTTGCCAGAGTCGATGCGTCGCTGGACCTCGGCCGCGCTCAAACCCTCACAGGTGCGCGCGTACCGCGGTGGCCTGCCCGAAGCCAGCTGTGCCTTGCGTGACAGCTGCAGCTCTTCGGGAGAGCAGAAGCACGGGTAGGTCCGGCCGTTCGCCTCGAGCTTCGCCAGCGCCTCGGCGTAGATGGAACTGCGCTCGCTCTGCCGATACGGGCCGTGCGTACCGCCGATGCCCGGACCTTCGTCCCACGTGATGCCCAGCCAGTGCAATTCGTCGAGCTGCCGTTCGAGCAGTGCGTCCTGGCTACGGCCGGCATCGGTATCCTCGACGCGCAGCACGAAGCGACCGCCCGACGCGCGCGCGGCGAGCCAGCTGAACAGCGCCGTGCGGGCGTTGCCGAGGTGCAGTGCGCCCGTGGGGCTTGGTGCGAAACGCGTGACTTGGGCGGTGACAGGCATGGCCGCGCATCTTACCGGATCGGATGGATCGCCTCCTCGCCGGACGCTGGCCCGTGGGCCCTGGGACGCTTACCATCCGCGCAGTATTAGTCGCAGACCGGGTGCCTGCATGTTCTTGAGCCTTTCGACTTGCTCGCGGGTCTTCTTGCCGCTGCTGCTCGCCGCCGGGCTGTCTGCACCCGCGTGGTCGCAGGACGCCGTTCAAGCCGGTTCGCAGCGGGTCCGTTTCGAGACGACGATGGGTGCCTTTACGATCGAGGTCGACCCGGTGCGCGCGCCGCTCACGGCCGCGAGTTTCCTGCAATACGCCCGCGACCAGCATTACGACGGCACGATCTTCCACCGGATCATCGGCAACTTCGTCATCCAGGGGGGCGGCTACCTGCCGGACGGCACCGAGAAGCCGGTCCGCGGCGGCGTGCCCAATGAAAGCGGCAACGGCCTGAGCAACCGGCGCGGCACGGTCGCGTTGGCGCGCACCGGGGACCCGCACAGCGGCACGTCGCAGTTCTACGTGAACGTGGCCGACAACATCGCGCTGGACCCCTCCCCCACACGCTGGGGTTACGCGGTCTTTGGCCGCGTGGTCGACGGCATGGATGTCATCGACCGGATCGCCAGCGTTGCGACCGGATCGCGCGTCACGTTCGAGGAAGACACGCCGCTGCAACCGGTCGTCATCACGACGGCCCGCATCGTCGGCGAGGCTGCCACGCCCAAGTGAACGCCGACCGCCGCAAGACGCTGCTGATCTCGGACCTGCACCTCGATCCGTCGGCACCCGGGATCGCGCGCCAGTTCGTCGACTTCCTGCGTGGTGAGGCACGCGCAGCGCGTGCGCTCTACATCCTCGGCGACCTGTTCGAGGCCTGGCTCGGAGACGATGAGCCCGACCCGGCCGCGCGTGCCATCGTCGCGGAGTTGCGCGCACTGCACGATGCGGGAGTGCCCACCTACTTCATGCACGGCAACCGTGATTTCCTCATCGGCGCACGCTTCGCCGCCGAGACCGGCTGCACGCTGCTCGGGGACGGCACCGTCGTCGACCTGCATGGCGAGCGCGTGCTGCTGATGCACGGCGACGCGCTGTGCACCGCCGACACGAGCTATCAGCGCCTGCGTCGAATCCTGCGCAATCCCCTCACCCTGTTCGTGCTGCGACAGATTGGCCTCGAGTCGCGGCGCAAGCTGGGCCGGAAACTGATGGCGGGCAGCCAGATGCACGTGGGGGCAACCGCGGCCGCGATCATGGACGTCACGCCGTCCGAAGTCGTGGACTCGCTGCGGCAGGCGCGCGTCAGCACACTGGTGCAT
>JBAVIQ010000598.1:0-7796 GCA_049687035.1 Steroidobacteraceae bacterium | reverse complement strand
GCCAGGGCTCAGGGCGCTGGCGCAGCAAGAGGTACTCGAACGGCCGCACGCGCAGCGAGTCGAGCCCCGCGTTGACGCCGCGTGCGTAGGCATCGAGCAGCGACTTCTCCGCCGGAGCGAGTTGCGCGTAGACGCGCTCGGCAACGTCGCGAAAGCGATGAATTCGCTGTCCCGCGTCCATGTCCATGGCCGCATCGCCGACGAGTTCCGACAGGCGCCCGCCCGACATTCGACGCGAGAGGTCCATCTGGAAAAAGCGGTCCTGCGCGTGGACATACCCGGTCGCGAAGGCAACGTCCGCGCGCGAATGCCCGGTGACCGTCACGGCGCCCAGCGCGTCGCGCTCGATCACGGTCTCGCCCTCGAGACCTGCTGCAGGCCGCTCGCCGTCGAGCACGGGCAGGCTGCCGCGCACGGCCAGGAAAGCGACTGCCACGCTCAAGAGCAGCAGCAAGATCAGGCCGAGCAGTACGCGGGAGATGATTTTCATGGCTGAAAGCAAGGGATAGGGGTTAGGGGTTAGGGGTTAGTCGGAGGAAAAAGCTGCAGCAACGGGTACACCCGCACCTCGGACCATCCCCTGCCCCCATCCCCTGTCCCCTATCCCCTCACTTCGAGCAGCTTCATCGTGTTGGTGCCGCCCGACACACCCGAGAGCTCGCCCAGCGTCAGGATGATCTCGTCCCCCGACTGCACGAACTGGCGGTCGATCAGCTCGCGTGAGATCGCCTTGTAGAGCTCGGCGGGATCGGTGTGCGTGATGTCGAACGGTATCGGGTACACGCCGCGGTACAGCGCGACACGACGACGCGTCCGCTCGTTGCGCGTGAAAGCAAAGATCGGGATGTCCGAACGGATGCGCGACATCCAGAGCGGCGTGGCCCCGGATTCAGTCAACGCCACGATGGCTTCGACGGTCATGTGATTGGCCGTGTACATCACGGCATGCGCGATCGCCTGCGCGAACTCGCTGACCCAACCTTCGAACCGCTCGCCACGGGCGTTGCGGGCGATCTGGTACTTCTCGGCGCCGACGATCACCTCGGACATCGCCTCGACGGCGCGCACCGGATACTTGCCGACGGCGGACTCGCCCGAGAGCATCACCGCGTCGCTGCCGTCGAGCACGGCGTTTGCCACGTCCGACACCTCGGCACGCGTCGGCACCGGATTCTGGATCATCGACTCCATCATCTGCGTGGCGGTGATGGTCACGCGGTCGTGCTTGCGGGCGACTTGCAGGATGTGCTTCTGCAGCCCCGTGAGTTCGGCGTAACCGACTTCAATGCCGAGGTCGCCGCGCGCGACCATGACGGCGTCGCTGGCCTGCACGATCTCGTCGAGCCGCGGGATCGCTTCGCTGCGCTCGATCTTGGCAACGATGCGCGCATCGCTGCCCGCTGCGGACAGCAGGCTGCGGGCCTCTTCGATGTCGGCTGCCTGGCGCACGAACGAAACGGCGAGGTAGTCGATGTCGAGGCTGGCCGCGAGCTTGACGTCTTCGCGGTCCTTGTCGGTAAGTGCCTTGGCCGACAGGCCGCCGCCGCGGCGATTGATGCCTTTCTGGTCGCCGAGTTCGCCGCCGACGAGCACACGGCATTCCACCTTGCTGCCGCGGGTCGCGGTGACGACGAGTTCGATCTGACCGTCACCGAGTATCAGTTCATCACCGGGCGCGACGTCGTTCGCGAGTTCCGTATACGTCATGCCCACACTGCGATCCGTGCCGTCGTGCGTGTCGAGCCCCGGGTCGAGCGTGAACGTCGCGCCTTCGGTGAGCACCGTGTGCCCGCCAGCGAAACGCTCGATACGGATCTTGGGCCCCTGCAGGTCACCGAGCAGGGCGACGTGTTTGCCGACGCTCGCCGCCGCCTGCCGCGCCCGCTCGACGCGCCGCCGATGATCGGCGGGCCCGCCGTGCGAGAAGTTGACGCGCAGTACGTCGGCGCCCGCTCGAATCACTTCCTCGAGCACGCCCGGCGCGTCCGTCGCAGGGCCCAGTGTCGCGACGATCTTGGTCCTGCGGGTCAGCATCTTGCTGCGCTCCTCCTGACTGGGGATGCGGGTCATCGTGCGGCACGCAGTTCGAGCATTTCCACGGCTGGCAATTTCTTGCCTTCGAGGAATTCGAGGAAGGCGCCACCGGCGGTCGAGATGTAGGAGATATCCTCCTGCACGCCGTACTTCTCGATCGCTGCGATCGTGTAGCCGCCACCAGCCACCGAAAACGCGGGACTGCGCGCAACGGCCTGGGCGAGGACACGCGTGCCTTCGCCGAACTGGTCGAACTCGAACACGCCGACCGGGCCGTTCCAGACAATCGTGCCCGCGCCCTTGAGCGCAGCGGCGAAGCGTTCGGCGGTATCGGGGCCGATGTCGAGGATCATCTCGTCGGCCGCGACCTGCGCGACCAGCTTGACGTCGGCTTCGGCAGACGCCGAAAACTCCTTCGCGACGACGACATCGGACGGCAGCGGAATCTCGACGCCCGACTGCTTCGAGCGCTCAAGCAACGCGCGGGCCGTCTCGACCATGTCGACTTCATAAAGCGACTTGCCAACGGGGTAACCCGCCGCTGCCAGGAATGTGTTGGCAATACCGCCGCCCACGATCAGCTTGTCGACCTTGCCGAGCAGGGTTTCGAGCACCGTCAGCTTGGTCGACACCTTCGACCCGCCAACGATTGCGACAAGCGGACGCTTCGGGTTGCCGAGCGCCTTTTCGAGCGCTTCGAGTTCGTTGGTCAGCAGCGGGCCGGCACACGCGATCGGCGCGAACTTGCCGACGCCGTGGGTGCTCGCTTCGGCGCGGTGGGCCGTCGCGAAGGCATCCATGACGTAGACGTCGCAAAGCGCAGCCATCTTCTGCGCCAGTTCGTCCTTGTTCTTCTTCTCGCCCTTGTTGAATCGCACGTTCTCGAGCAGGACGACTTCGCCCGGCTCGCAGGTCACGCCACCGAGCCACTCGCGCTCGAAGCGGACCTTGCGTCCCAGCATCTCGGAGAGCCGCGCGGCCACGGGGGCCAGCGAGAATTCCTCGACAGGCACGCCCTCTTCGGGACGGCCGAGGTGCGACATCAGCAGCACGCGGGCACCAGCCTTCCGCGCGGCCTCGATCGTCGGCAGCGACGCGCGGATACGCGCATCGCTGGTGACTACCCCATCCTTCACGGGAACGTTGAGGTCTTCGCGGATCAGCACCCGCTTGCCCTTCAAGTCCACATCGCTCATGCGGAGCACTCGAATCATGCCCTTCCCCTTTGCAGTGGCTTGCAGCGTCGTTTCAGCGGTACTCACTTCGAAATGACGCGTGCCATCTCGAGCACCTTGCAGGAGTAGCCCCACTCGTTGTCGTACCACGCGACGACCTTGACGAAGGTATCGTCGAGCGCGATGCCGGCTTCGGCATCGAACACCGAGGTGCAGGATTCGCCGCGGAAATCCGTGGCGACGACCTTCTCGTCGGTGTAGCCGAGCACGCCCTTCATCGGGCCCTGCGCGGCCGCCTTCATCGTGGCGCAGATCTCCTCGTACTTGGCAGGCTTGCTCAACTCGACCGTGAGGTCGACGACCGACACGTCCGACGTCGGCACGCGGAACGCCATGCCCGTGAGCTTCTTGTTCAGCTCCGGGATGACCTTGCCGACGGCCTTGGCGGCGCCGGTGGACGACGGGATGATGTTCTCGAGGATGCCGCGACCGCCGCGCCAGTCCTTGTTCGACGGGCCGTCGACCGTCTTCTGCGTCGCCGTCGCAGCGTGCACGGTGGTCATCAGGCCGCGCTTGATGCCCCAGTTGTCGTGCAGCACCTTGGCGACGGGCGCGAGGCAGTTGGTGGTGCACGAGGCGTTCGAGATGATCGTCTCGCCCGCGTACTTGGTGTGGTTGACGCCAAAGACGAACATCGGCGTGTCGTCCTTCGAAGGCGCCGACATGATCACCTTCTTCGCGCCGGCGGCGAGATGCTTCTGCCCGCCCGCCGCATCAAGGAACAGACCGGTCGATTCGATGACGATATCGGCGCCGACTTCGCCCCACTTCAGCTCGGACGGGTCTTTCACCGCGGTGAGGCGGATCTTGCGGCCGTTGACGATGAGCGTGTTGCCCTCGACGGCGATGTCGCCCTTGAAACGGCCGTGCACCGAATCGTACTTGAGCATGTACGCGAGGTAGCCGGGCTCGAGCAGGTCATTGATGCCCACGATCTCGATGTCGGCGAAGTCCTTCGCCGCCGCGCGAAACACCATGCGGCCGATGCGGCCAAATCCATTGATGCCGACCTTGATACTCATTGTCTGCGTCTCCCGTCAGAACTGGTTGCGTAAACCGATGTGAATCAGAGCAGGCCGGCGGCAACCTGGGCCACGTTGGCCGCGGTGAAGCCGAAATGCTCGAAAAGTTTCTTCGCCGGCGCCGAGGCGCCGAACGTATCCATGCCGACGACGGCGCCGTCAAGACCGACGTAGCGCCACCAGCTTTCCCTGGAGCCGGCTTCGATGGCAACGCGCTTCGTGCCGGCTGGCAGAACGCTGGCACGGTACGCCGCGTCCTGCGCATCGAACACGCTCGTGCTTGGCATCGAGACGACGCGCACGCGACGGCCCTGCGCCGTGAGCAGCCTGGCCGCCTCGGCGGCGAGGCCGACCTCGGAACCCGTAGCGATCAGCACCAGCTCAGGCGCGCCTGCGCTGTCGATCAGCACGTAGCCGCCGCGTGCGATCGCGGCAACCTGTCCGGGCGTACGCGGCATCGGCGGCAATGCCTGGCGCGAGAGAATCAGGCTCGTGGGACCGGTGGCGTTGTCGATCGAATCGCCCCAGGCGACGGCCGTCTCGACCGTATCGCACGGACGCCACACGCGCATGTTAGGGATCAGTCGCAGGCTGGCAACGTGCTCGACGGGCTGGTGCGTCGGTCCGTCCTCGCCGAGGCCGATCGAGTCGTGTGTGAACACGAGGACGACGCGCTGCTTCATCAGCGCGGACATGCGCAGCGCGTTGCGCGCGTAATCGGAGAACACGAGGAACGTGCCGCCGTACGGAATGAAGCCGCCGTGCAGCGCGACGCCGTTCATGATCGCGCACATGCCGAATTCGCGCACCCCGTAATGGATGTAGTTGCCGGCAACTTCCTGCGGCGTGACCGTCCGGTAGCCCTTGAAGTCGGTGTTGTTCGACCAGGTGAGGTCGGCCGACCCGCCCAGCAACTCGGGCAGCGCGGCGCCCAGCACGTTCAGGACCTGTTGCGAGGAAATCCGCGTCGCCACTGCAGCCGGCTTTTCGAGCGCCGCGGCGGTGAAATCCTGCAGCTGCCTGCGCCAGTCCGCGGGCAGCTCGCCGCGCATCCGGCGCTCGAACTCTGCCGCGAGTTCGGGATACGCCGCGCGATAGGCTGCGAGGCGCCGCTGCCAGGCCTGCTCGGCCGCCGCGCCGGACGCACGCGCGTCCCAGCCCTGCCGGATTTCGTCCGGGACGACGAACGGTGCGTGCGTCCAGCCCAGCTTCTCGCGCGTCGCGGCCACCTCGGACTCACCCAGGGCCGCTCCGTGCACGCCGTGCGTGCCCGCCTTGTTCGGCGAACCCCAGCCGATGATGGTCTTGCAGCAGATCAGCGACGGACGCGGATCCGCCTTCGCCGTCCGGATGGCGGCTTCGATCGCCGCGGCATCGTGGCCGTCGACGTCCGGCACGACGTGCCAGCCGTACGCTTCGAACCGCTGCGGCGTGTCGTCGGTGAACCAGCCGTGCACTTCACCGTCGATGGAGATGCCGTTGTCGTCGTAGAAGCAGACGAGCTTGCCGAGCTTGAGCGTGCCGGCCAGCGAACAGGCTTCGTGCGAAACGCCTTCCATCAGGCAGCCGTCGCCGAGGAACACGTAGGTGTAGTGGTCGACGATCTCGTGCCCGGGCTTGTTGAACGAGGCGGCGAGCAGCTTTTCGGCGAGCGCCATGCCGATGGCATTGGCGAGGCCCTGGCCGAGAGGGCCGGTCGTCGTCTCGATGCCGAGGTGTCGATCGACTTCCGGGTGGCCCGCCGTGTGCGAGCCAAACTGCCGAAAGTTCGCGACATCGTCGATCGTCAGCGGGTAGCCAGTCAGGTGGAGCAGCGAGTAGAGCAGCATCGAACCGTGC
This sequence comes from Steroidobacteraceae bacterium, assembly GCA_049687035.1. GTDB lineage: Bacteria > Pseudomonadota > Gammaproteobacteria > Steroidobacterales > Steroidobacteraceae > RPQJ01. The sequence goes on along the minus strand of JBAVIQ010000598.1, from coordinate 1,666 downwards.
CCGTTCGACAGCACGAAGCGGTCGCGGTCGGCCCACTCGGGGTTGCCCGGGTTGTGCTTGAGGTGGTCCACCCACAAAACCTGCGCGATGTCAGCCATGCCCATCGGCATGCCGGGGTGGCCGGAATTCGCCTTCTGGACCGCATCCATGCTCAACGCCCGGATGGCGTTGGCGAGTTGCCGGCGTGTGGGCATCGTGAACCCTCGTGGAAATCCGGTCATTTTAGCGTCCGGGCGGGGGTCGGGTCACACGAAATCTGACGAAAAGTGGGCTTGGGGGACTGCGCAAGTCCGGGATTGACATCACACCCGACGGAAAGGGCCTCAACGACAATCCGGTCCGCTCTATAATTCGCGGCTGTTTGCCCTGGGAAGCTCACCACATGTCGACCGGTTACCTGTTCACCTCCGAATCCGTCTCCGAAGGCCACCCGGACAAGGTCGCCGACCAGATCTCGGACGCGGTGCTCGACGCAATGATTTCGCAGGACAAGCGCTCCCGCGTCGCCTGCGAAACACTGGTCAAGACCGGCGTTGCGATCGTGGCCGGTGAAGTCACGACGGAAGCCTGGGTGGACCTCGAAGACCTGGTCCGCGGCGTCATCACCGACATCGGCTATACCTCGTCGCACGTCGGTTTCGACGGTCGCACCTGCGGCGTGCTGAACATCATCGGCAAGCAGTCGCCCGACATCGCGATGGGCGTCGACCGCAGCAACCCCGAAGAACAGGGTGCCGGCGACCAGGGCCTCATGTTCGGCTATGCCAGCAACGAGACGCCGAGCCTGATGCCGGCGCCGATCTGCTACGCGCACAAGCTCGTCGAGCGCCAGGCCGAAGTCCGCAAGAACAACCTGCTGCCGTGGCTGCGCCCGGATGCGAAGTCCCAGGTCACCTGCCGCTATGAAGACGGCAAGGTCACCGGACTCGACGCCGTGGTGCTCTCCACCCAGCACGACCCGGACGTGAAGCTCGAAGACCTGCGCGAAGCCGTGATGGAGCTCGTGATCAAGCACGTGCTGCCGAAGGAATGGCTGGGCAAGGACACCAGGTTCCACATCAACCCGACCGGCAACTTCGTCATCGGCGGCCCGGTCGGCGACTGCGGCCTCACCGGCCGCAAGATCATCGTCGACAGCTACGGCGGCATGGCCCGCCACGGCGGCGGCGCGTTCTCCGGCAAGGATCCGTCCAAGGTGGACCGTTCTGCCGCCTACGCGGCGCGTTATGTCGCCAAGAACCTCGTGGCCGCCGGCCTGGCCGACCGCTGCGAAATCCAGGTGTCCTATGCGATCGGAGTGGCCCAGCCGACCTCGATCACGGTCGACACGTTCGGGACCGGCAAGGTGAGCCAGGACCGTCTCGAGCAGCTGGTGCGCGCGCACTTCGACCTGCGTCCGTACGGCATCATCAAGATGCTCGATCTGGTCCACCCGATGTATCGCGCGACCGCGTCCTATGGCCATTTCGGCCGTGATCCGGTCCACATGACGTACAAGTGGAAGGAAAACATCGCGGGCAAGCGCGTCGAGAAGAGCGAGGCCTTCACCGCCTTCACCTGGGAGAAGACGGACAAGGCGGAGGCGCTGCGGAAGGACGCGGGCCTGTAAGGAAGGCGTGGAAGTAGGGGAAGTAGGGGAAGTAGGGGAAGTAGAGGAAGTTAAGGA
>JBAVIQ010000597.1:0-4914 GCA_049687035.1 Steroidobacteraceae bacterium | reverse complement strand
GACCAGTCCGCCGTGCAACCGGACCGCGCTGTCGGCCGGAGCGACGTCGATCTTCACGGCATGACCGGTCGCGAAGAACCACGTCGCCCACCCAAGCACGGCAACGAGCAGGCCGCCGACCAGCCATGGCCCGACGCGTCGATCGGGCGCGGCTTGCGCTGCGGGTCGACGGAACGCTACGGCGTCGATGCGCTCGTCGCCGTCGCCGCCGCCGCCACTGACGACGTCGACGAGCGACGCCTCAGGAGGAACGGTCAGGTTGCCGCCGCTGCCATCCTCGACGTCGAGGATGCGCTCGCCATCGCGCGCACCGACGCGCAGTCGTCCACGCGCCACATCGATGACATCGCCTTCATGCAGCCACGTCGGACGCGACACGGGTGCGCCATTGCAGAGCGGGGGTTCGCATCCATCCGCAGGCTGCAGGAACAACTGGCCGTCGTGCAGTGCAATCCAGGCGAGCGTGCTCGCGCTCGCGCCCGGCAGCACGATCGTGTGCCCGGGACCGCCGACGCTAACGGGAAAATCCGAAGCCGACAGCGCGCGCTCGCCGAGGGGATCGCGCAGGATCAGTTCGGTGGGACTCAAATGGGCTCCTCGCAGCGGACGACGAGCGTGGACGGCTGCGCACCCGGCAGCAGGTTCAGCTCCTTGCGCACATCGCGATAGCCCTGGCGTGTGCCCACGACGGTATAGCGACCCGGCATCAGCTCGAGGTCCCGGTGTTCAAAGAGCCCAAGCTTACCAATCCGGTAGATCTGCACGTCTGTCGCATTGTCGGACGCCAGCGCCACCTTGACCGGCGTCTCAGCCTGCCGCAACTGCTCGGTCAGGCGCGCCTGCTGGGCCTGCAGACGCGGGCCCGGCGCCGGCACACGGGCCGCGCGCTCCAGCACGTTACGCGCGATGTCCCGGCCTGCAGGGCTGTAGAGCCGATCGGGTTTGTCGATGAACGACTGCAGTTCGGCATCGATCATGGCGCGTGGCTCCGCACGCTCCACCCCTTCCTGCGCGGGCCGCAGCGCCGGTTCGGCCTTGAGCGCCTCGCCATACAGCGCAAGCGCTTGCGACCATTGCTCCGCACGCTCGGCCGCGGCGGCGCGCTCGACGATGGAGGCCAGTGACTTCGTTTCGGTGGCGCGGCGGATCTGCTGCAGGCCATCGGCGACTTCCGGTGTGCCGGGCCGGATGCGTCCCGCCTGTTCGAACGAACTCTGCGCCGTGGGGTAGTCGCGCCGCGCCAACGCGGCCATGGCCTGCGCCATCGCCGTGGCGTAGGCGTCGCTGGTCTCGCGTGCGCCGAGTCGCGCGATGCCTGCGCGCGCCACGGTCGTCGCCGGATCGAGTTTCAGTGCACGCTGGTACGCCGCGATCGCGGCCTTGGCATCGCCCGCCTGTTCGGCAAGCGCACCGGCCGCCGTTTCGCGCAGCACTTCGTCGAGCACGCGCGAGCGGGTGATGCCACTGCGTGCGGCGGCATCGTCGGGCGCGACCTGCAGCACCGCCGCGTATTTTTCCTGCGCCTCGGCGGCGCGACCCGCATCGAAGGCGGCCTTCGCAGCGGCCAATCGTTCACGAACCACCTCGGGCAGGCGCTGCTCGAGCGCATCGAGCCCGCGCGACATCGCGTCGAAATGCGCGAGCGCCGACTCGAACTCGCGCCCGGTCATCGCTGCATCGCCGGCAGACAGGTCGTTGCGTACCTGCGCGTACGGCGCCCCACCCCAGATGGCAACGTCCCGTTGCTCGAGTTTCTCCAGGCGCGCAGGCAACGGTCCGCGACGCTCCTCCGCCTTGCGCTTCAATGCTGCGAGGCGTTCGAAATCCGCGACAGGCTGCGCAGCCGGCGCCGCGGCCACGGGAGCCGCGGGTACTTTAGGTGCCGGCGTCTTCGAGCCGACGAGACCCGGCAAGACGAAGAACGTGAAACCGGCCGCCGCGAGCGCCAGCCCCATCGCGCCGACCAGCAGGCCGCGGCGGAATCCTTCGCTGCGCAGCGACTTTGCCGAGGGCGCGTCGCTCTTGGTGCGGCGCCATTGCGGCTGCACGGGCAGGGCATCGGCGGGCGGACGCGGATGCCACGCCGCAACGCCCGGTGCAGCGGCTGACGCCGTTGCAATCGATGCCGTCGCAAGCATCCGTTGCAGTTCTTCGTGGATCACACGCATTGAAGCCGGCCGGTCAGCGGGCCGTTTGGCAAGACAGCTCGCGACCAGTGCACGGAGGGGCTCGGGTGGATCCGGCCTGCCTGCAAGCGGTGGCGGGACTTCGTCATGCACGCGGGCCGGCGTCACATCGGGGTAGAACGGCGGGTGCCCGCACACGAGTTCATAGCACAGCACGCCGAGGGCGTAGATGTCGTCCGCCTCGGCCGCAGCGGCGCCGTCGAGCCGCTCGGGGCTCGTCGAATACGGCGACGCGCCGGCCGGTTGCGTCGAACCGATCCTGCGCGCGCTGCCGAGGTCCACGAGTCGCGGCAGGCCGTCGCCGTCGAGCAACACGTTGGCCGACTTGAGATCGCCGTGAACCCAGCCCGCTGCGTGCATTTGCGACAGCGCATCGATCACCGGCAGCAGCAGGCGCGCGATCAACGTCCAAGGCCGTCCGCGCAAGCGGCCGCTCTCGCCGCCAGGGAGATACTCAAAGACATCGAACGATTCGTCGCCTGCGCTGTGCGTAGCGAGAGGCGCGAGCAGCGTCGCATGCTCGACGACGGCGCGGATGCGCTCACTGGCCACGTCGTCACCCGCGCGAAAACGCAGCACGACCTCGCAGCTGGCATGCGTATCCCGCGCGAGCCACGTCGCGCGGCCGTGCCCGGCCGCAAGCGGCCGCACAAGCTCGTATCGCGCAGCCACGACCTGCCCGCCTGCGAGCGCCGTCATCTTCGTCATCGGTCTGGACTCAGCGCTTGCCGGCCGCCGGGTGGGTGGTTTCCGCCGTCGTCGCCGGCAGGCCCGTCTCGTTCTCGTACAGCTCGCGCAGGAGACGCCGCCATTCCGCGTACTGCTGCTCCGCCGAGCCCTTCAGCTCGAGCGTGCGGCCCTCGATGTCGACGACGCTCGGCTGCACTTCGTTCTGGAACGAGCTGCCGAGCTGCTTCAGCGATTCGCCGTGCATCTTGATCTCGGAGCGCATGTCGAGGCCGCTCTTGAACGCATAAATGCCGCCGATGACGGCCGCGGTCGCAGCCGCCGAGCCCGCGCTGCTGTTCGTGTTCTGTCCTGCCACGACGCCGCCGATGATCGCCGCGGCGCCGAGCAATCCGCGCGCCATCGCCTTGCGTTTCGCCTCGGCTTCGGCCGCGAGCTCTTCGTGCGAATACTTGCGCCAGTTGACGTAAGCGTCGTCGATGGTCTCACCGAAATTCGTGTAGTGCTCGTTGAGCGTGTCGATCAGCGCGTAATCACGCTCGTGCACGCGTTCCATGCGCTGCACCACCGGATCGTCCTCTGCCGGCAGTCGCGCGATGGCGTACGTGCCGCGCTTCGCGTCGTGCGCCAGATAGGGCTGGAACGCATACGGCGCGAGCTCGGACGCGAACCGCAGGTTGGCGACCTGGTGCACCTGCACGCGCTGTTCACGCGTGAGTTCGTTACGCGCGGCGAGCAGGTCGTTTGCGATCGTCGCGTACACGTTGTCGAACGGGTCGCGCGGCTTGACCGGCACGTCCTTGTAGGCGCGCGTGTCCGCCAGGCTTTCGTAGTTCTTGCGCAGCCACGTGCGGCCAGTGGCGTCCGTCACGGTGACCGCGAGCTGCAGCACGCTGCCGTCAGACTCGAGGATCCGTGCGTCGATGTTCACGTCGCTGCCCGAGCTTGCGGCAGGCAGCACGCGCACCTGGCCCCACTGGCCGGTGCTTTCGAGCGTGTCGCGCAGCAGGACGGGCATGTAGCGCGACTCTGCCTTGCGCACGTCGGGGTAGATGCCGCGTTTCTCCTGCTCGGCGACGTCCTGCGGGATGTTCGGCTCGAACATGCGCACGCCGACGTCGAGCAGTTCCGCCTGCGGAATTTCGGCCGTCGCTTTCTGCGCGACAACGGGCGCCATCGGGCGCTCGTCCTGCGTGACGCAGCCGGCAGCACCAAACGCCAGGGCCAGCACGACGCAGCACGCGAGCCAGGCGCGATTGGAGACAGCGGGAATGATCGAAGTCGTCACTGCGTGCTCTGCTTGTACTTGCGGTATTCCTCCCAGAGCCGCTCGCGCAGCTCGGGGTCCGTTTCCTTCATCGCGGCCTCGCGCAACTGGCGCGCGACGATGTCGTCGTCCCGACCGTCCGGGATGTCGGCCGGCACGTCGCGGGGACCGCCGCCGCCCTTCGCACCGCCGCCTACGCCGCCACCACCGCCCTGGGTGCCGGAGCCTGCAGCAACGTCGCCGCCCTGGCCACCCTCGCTGCCCGTGCCGGATGCACCATCGCCGGTACCGGCGTCCTCCTTGCCTTGGCCGCCCGATCCATCACCGCTCGCGCCATCACCATTCGCAGCACCGCCGCCTGCGGTGCCATCACTACCCTCGCCCTCTGTGCCATTGCCACCCGCCGAGCCGTCGCGGCCGGCGCGCTCCTGCGAGATAGTCTCCTGTTCCCTGCGCATGCGAGCGTCGAACACGGCGAACGTTTCGTCGAAGCGGCGATCGATCTCCGCGCGCTTGTCTTCGGTGGTCACGGGACCACTGCCGCCACTGCCGCCCGAACCGGCGCTGGCGCCGCCCGCGGTTTGCGATCCACCCGTACCGCCACCGGAGCCCGCGCTGCCGGGTGTCGGTCCCTGGCCGCCTTTGCCGGCCGGACCCGCCGAGCCGGGCTGGCCGGGCGTGCCAGCGGTGCCTGCCGACGAACCTGCCTGTCCTGCGGATCCCGCGCTCGTGGCCCCCGGTTGGCCGGCCGCACCAGGCTGACCTGCGCTGCCC
>JBAVIQ010000596.1:0-2765 GCA_049687035.1 Steroidobacteraceae bacterium | reverse complement strand
TGCCAATGTTGCCTCGTAGCAACAGTGTGTCGGGTGCGGGCTCTGCTAGCATTCGCGGACCCGTTCCGCCCCGATTCATCACCACCGCCCGCCGCGTCCCGGACCTCAATCAAGTTTTCCGCCCCTCGCGGCCATGGCACGCAAAGACATTTCGTTCACGGCAAAGGATGCGGCGCTCCGTGAGGACGTCCACACGCTCGGCGGCCTCGTGGGCGAGATGTTGCGGGACCAGGGCGGCGACGCCTTGTTCGAGGAAGTGGAGGGTGACCGTCAAGTAGCGATCCGTCGCCGCGACGGCGACCCGGAAGCTGCTGTGCAACTGGTCGTGCGCGCCGACAGCCGGTCGGCTGAGCAGGCCGCCGAACTGATCCGGGCGTTCGGCACCTGGTTCCAGATGGTCAACATGGCCGAGAAGGTGCACCGCGTGCGCCGGCGGCGGCAGTACCTCAACGACAGCAGCACCCACCAGCCCGGTGGTCTCACCGAATGCTTCCAGAAGCTGCGCTCGATCGGTTACAGCCTGTCGCAGGTGGTCGAGCTGCTCGGGCGCCTGAGCATCGAGCCTGTTTTTACCGCCCATCCCACCGAATCGACGCGCCGCACGCTGCTGCGCCAGCAGCAGCGCATCGCGAGCCTGCTCCTGACGCGGCTCGATCCGTCGCTGACACCGGTCGAGCGCCGGATGACGCTGGAGCGCGTGCGCAGCGAACTCACGACCGGCTGGCAGACCGCGGACAACTCGCGGGAGAAACTGACCATCGCGGACGAGCGCGAACACGTGCTCTTCTTCCTGGTCGAGGTCGTCTACGACGTCATCCCGATCTTCTACGAGGAGATCGAGGACTCACTGGTGCTCATTTTCGGCGACGAGGCGCGCAATGCGAAGGTCCCTGAGCTGCTGCATTTCGGCTCGTGGGTCGGCGGCGACATGGACGGCCTGCCGGACGTGCACGCCAAGACCATCCGCGAGAGCTGCTCCCGTCATCACGCACTGATCGTCAATCGCTACTTCCTCGAGGCGCAGCGCCTCGCCGAAAAACTGAGCCAGAGCGAGCGGCGCACGCCGGACATCCCGCAGGCCCTGCACGATCGCATCGAGCACTACAAGTCGGTGGTGCCGGCGGCGCGGGCAAGCGCACCGTCGGGGCACGACGAGATGCCCTACCGCGTGCTGCTCGGCCAGATCGCGGAACGGTTACGTGCCACGTACGACCACCGCTCGGGCCAGTACGAGCGCGTCGATCAGCTGACCGACGACCTGCAGATCATCGCGAACAGCCTCGAGGCCAATCGTGGCCGCTACGCCGGGCTGTTCCTCATCCGTCGCTTCCTGCGTCGAGTGCGGACCTTCGGGCTGCACCTTGCGACACTCGACGTGCGCCAGAACGCCGAAGTGCACCGGCAGATTGTCGGTCGCGCCCTCGCGGAACCAGGCTGGGATACGCGCCCGGCCGCGGAGCGCATCGACCGGCTGCGGGACGCACTGGCCCGCGACGAATCGCCGCCCGAAGTACTCGAGGCCGCCGGCAAGCGCGCGCTCTGGGTGTTCGAGGCGATGGACTATTGCCGGCACCGGTACGGCCGGGCCGCGGTCGGCTCGTATGTCGTCAGCATGGCGCGCGACATCGACGACGTGCTCTCCGTGCTGCTGCTCGCCCGCTGGGCGGGCCTGGTCGACGGCGCCAACGGCCAGGTCTCCCTCGACGTCGCGCCGCTGTTCGAATCGGTGGCCGCGCTCGATGCGGCGGGGTCGACGCTCGCGCGCCTGCTTGCCGATCCGATCTATCGCGACCACCTGGCCGCGCGCGGCAACCGGCAGGTCGTGATGATCGGCTATGCCGACAGCAACAAGGAATCGGGAATTGCCTCATCACGCTGGCTGCTGCGCAGGGCGCAGGAGGCCATGCTCGCCGCATGCGCCGAAGCCGGCGTGCACCTGCTGGTATTCCATGGCCGCGGCGGGGGAATCAGTCGCGGCGGCAGCCGGACCGAGGCCGTCGTGAGCAGCCTGCCCACGGCCGTCGCGGGCGGACAACTGCGCGTTACCGAACAAGGCGAAACGATCAACGACCGCTACGGCTTGCAGCCGATCGCGCTCCGCACTTTCGAGCAGGGCCTCAACACCCTCGCCTTGGCCGTCGCGGGTGAGCGGCGCGAGACCGTCAAGCCGGGCTGGCAGGACGCGGTGCAGTTGCTCTCGGACGCGAGCCGGGCGCGTTACCGTGGTTTCGTGCATGAGGATCCGGGCTTCTTCGAGTTCTTCCAGGCGGTCACGCCCGTCGATGTGATCGAGCACATGCAGATCGGCTCGCGGCCCCTCGTGCGGGGCAGTGGCAGCGGCGTCGACACGATCCGTGCGGTGCCGTGGATGTTCGCGTGGTCGCAGAGCCGACACATGCTGCCCGGCTGGTTCGGCGCGGGCACGGGCCTGGCGGCGGTCATCGACGCCCATGGCGAAGCGCTGATCGGCGAGATGTACCGGGACTGGCCGTTCTTCGAAGGGCTGCTGGACGACGTCGAGATGCGGCTCGCCCGCGCCGACATGGACATCGCCTGGCACTACGAGCGCCTCTACCAGGGTGACGTCGAGCGTTATTCCGCGACCATCCGACAGGAGTACGACCTGACCCGCCGCCTGGTCCTGCAACTCAAGGGCTGCGCGCGGTTGCTCGATGCCGAGCCTACGCTGCAGCGATCGATCTGGCTGCGCAACCCGTACGTCGATCCAATCCACCTGATGCAGGTCCAGTTGCTGCGTCGCTGGC
>JBAVIQ010000595.1:0-3143 GCA_049687035.1 Steroidobacteraceae bacterium | reverse complement strand
TCATTGAAGTTTTTTTCGCGCAGCTCGCTGTTGTCGCGAACAAAGCCGGAGGTCGGATACACCAGCAGCGGGTCCGGCGTGACGTTGTCGATGTACCCCGGATCGCTGACCGTATAGCCGACGAGACGGATCGCCGCGCGATCCGTCAGCGGCACGTTCACGAACCCCTCGATGCTGCCGCCCGCGCCACCCGAGTCGACCTGGACGGCGCCGAGGTCGTAGCCGGCCTCGAACTCCCCGATCTGCGGCTTGTTGGTGATGATGCGCAGCGTGCCGGACATCGAACTCGCGCCAAACAACGTGCCCTGGGGTCCGGACAGCGCTTCGACTCGCTCGACGTCGTAGATGTGGACGTCGAGATTGTTGTAGATGGTCGTGACCGGTTGTTCGTCGAGGTACACGCCGACCAGCGGCGCGGAGCCGACGCTCAAGCCGTCGCTGCCATTGGTCACGCCACGGACGTAGAGCTGCGACTGCCCGGGGCCGTAGGTCTGGTACGACAGGCTCGGCAGGTACTTCGCGTAACTGTCGAAGTTGCTGACCGACAGCTGTTGCAGGATGCGTGAATCCAGCGCCTGGATGCTGATCGGCACGTCCTGCAGGTTCTCGGAGCGCTTCTGCGCCGTCACGATGATCTCTTCCAGTCCGCCCGACGTCTCGGCGGCTGTCGTCGCATGCGCCGCGAGAATCCCCGCGATCGCAAATGCAAGCGGCTTCATGGCTTGAAACGATGCGCGACGAAGAGCGGCTGATGTCTTCATCATGAGTCGCCTATTCCTTGCAATGAAATGGTTGCCGAGTCAGGGCGGGGTGCCGCGCCCCTCGCGAGGCGCTGGCGAGATCACATCAGGTAACCGGGCCGCTGCCCGCGGCGCGGCCTTGCGGAAATCCCGGCCGAGAAACGCGGCAACGGTCGCGGCAACCTGTGCCTGGGTGACTGGCGGTGCGTCGCGGCGTTCGCCGAGCGTAGGGGTGTCGGGGCCGATCACCGCAATCCAGATGTCTTCGGAGCCGGGCGAGTCGACACCATGCTCCTTCCAGTCCACTGGCCCGCTGCCACGGCCGTGGTCGGTGGTGACGATGAACGTGGTCTTGCCGCGGTACTGCGGCATCGACTGCATGGTGTTCCACAGTTGCTCGACGAACTGGTCGACCTGCCGCGCGGCTGTCAACACGAGATCGTAGCGGCCGCTGTGCGCCCAGCTGTCAGTCTCGCCGTAGCCCACGAAGAGTACGCGCGGTCGCGCCTCTTTCACGTAGTCGAGCATCGCGACCTGGACGAAGGAGTTATAGGGGTCGTCGGCATCGAGCAGGGTCGTCGTGGCGTACAACTCGTTGAGCAACTCGTCCCTGGGCGTCAGCTTGCCCGTCTTGGGCGGCCTGGCGCCAGCCTGGATGTGCAGGCCGCTGCGCTTGTGATTGAAGATGTCGCCGAAGGCGCCCCAGGTCGCGTAGACCGCCACGCGCCCGCGCAGGTCGGGCTGGCCGTTCAGCCACTCGAAGACGGTCAGGTTTGGATTCGGACCATACTCGTTGCTGTCGATCTGCGGATCGCCGAACCCCGCCACAAGCTCGTTGTAGCCAGGGTAGGAGAACGCCATGCCGTTCGTGACCCGCGCGTTGCTGCCGAGGGCCTTATTGCCGAAGATCTGCCCCTGCTGCGCCACCGTGCCCCAGAGGAACGGGAACAGCAGCCGGCGCCGCTCGGAGACGTCTTCGCGCCAGAAGTTCTCCAGCAGCGTCTTGTCGTCGAGCCAGCTGCCGCCTTCCTTGTCGTTGAGCAGCGCCTTTTCGGCGCCCGTAAAGACTTCCTGCCAGCGCAAGCCGTCGGGCACGATCAGCACGACGTTTTCGGTGTGCAGACGGTGCTGCGCAGGATTCGTGCCGGAATCGGCGGCGAAGACGGCGCCCGCTGCCAGCAGCAGGCACAACGTCAGAGCATGCAGCCTACCGGTACGTGTGTGATTCATGATGGAACCATCCGCGGCTGCTTCGTCGTGGCTGACAAGCTAAGCCATTCGACGTTCAATGCGCAAGGTGAATCGTGCGTGTTGCGTGCGAACTTCAAGGAGCGCCCGCACCGCAGGGTAACGCGGTGCCGACGACCGGTTGATCGGGCCAGGCCCAGAGCAGGGGCTGATTGAAGCTGTAGCCCGGGTCGGGCGTTGGCGCCGGCGGATTCCAGGGCTGGTCACGGGCGCGGGCGATGCGGCGAGCCAAGATGCCGCACTCAAGGCGCATGACGACCGATGGTGCGTGACGCTCGGTGAAATCCACGTTCGCCGCCCCCGTCATTCGTCGGGAACTGGCCGCAGTGCGCGCGGCCGTTTGGCTGAACGTCTGGCAAGGGTCAGGAAATCCAAGGGTTCATTTCGGTCGACGGTCAGGCGCGAGGGCGCGTTTCCGTGGAAGCCCGGAGTCAAGACCCGCATCGGCACGCTGCACGGCCAGCAACTCGCCTGCCGCATCGAAGTCCCGGCAGGCCCACAGATAGACGAGCGTCGACACCGGCAGCCCCACCAGCATGGATATGTCCGCGCCGCCCAGCATCTCAGCGATGGGTCCGGTGTACAGCCCGGTGCTGACGAACGGGATCATCGCCACGAAGCCGACCGCATAGGCCAGCAGCCCGCGCCAGTTCCACTTGCCGTAGAGGCCGTCGGGATTGAAGATTTCGCGCACCGAGTAATGTCCCTTGCGCACCCAGAAGAAGTCGACGAGGTTGATCGCCGTCCACGGCGTGAACAGGTACAGCAGGACGGCCAGCAGGTCCTCGAAGCGGTGCACGAAATCGGCTGACGCCGCGATAGCGATCGTGCATGCAACGACAACCGCGACCGCCAGGCTGACGATACGTGCCTGTGCGCCGGCACGCGTGCGGCGAAAACAGTCGGCGATGCTCAGCAGGGTGAGCGAGGCGCCGTAGAAGTTCAGCGTGGTGATCGTCAGTAGTCCCAGCACTGCGACCGCGAGCAATGCGGTGCCGAGACCAGGCCAGACGGCGTCGCCCGCGGCCTGCAAGGCAGCCGGAATCTCGGCCTGCGGGCTGTATGCGGCTGCGAGTGTGCCGACCAGCATCATCCACACGCCACCGACGAAGGCGCCGATGCTGGTCCAGAAGAACGAAGCGCGCACGCTCACAT
>JBAVIQ010000594.1:0-2487 GCA_049687035.1 Steroidobacteraceae bacterium | reverse complement strand
GTATTGCCCCTCGGTCGAAGACAAGGTCGTCCGCTTCGCCGACAAGGCCTCGCACCAGATCTTCATCGAGCCGGAAGGCCTCGACACGCACGAGATCTATCCGAACGGCATTTCGACCAGCCTGCCGTTCGACGTGCAGCAGGCGTTCGTGCGCAGCATCAAGGGCTTCGAACGCGCGCACATCACGCGGCCGGGCTATGCGATCGAATACGACTTCTTCGATCCGCGCGACCTGCACCCGACGCTCGAGACGAAGCACATTCCGGGGCTGTATTTCGCAGGGCAGATCAACGGCACCACCGGCTACGAAGAAGCTGCCGCGCAAGGGCTGCTCGCGGGCATCAACGCGAGCCTGCAGGTGCAGGAGCGCGCACCGTGGTTCCCGACCCGCGGCGACGCCTACATCGGCGTGATGGTCGACGACCTCATCACGCGCGGCGCGCCCGAGCCATACCGCATGTTCACGAGCCGCGCGGAATACCGTCTCACGCTGCGTGAAGACAATGCGGATCTTCGCCTCACGCCCGTCGGCCGTGAACTCGGCCTCGTCGACGACGAGCGCTGGAGCCTCTTCGAGCGCAAGCGCGTCGCCGTCGACATTGAACTCGAGCGTCTGCATGCGTCCTGGGTCCGGCCGGGCACGGCCGTCGCCAGCGAGCTCGAACCGCTATTTGGTGCGCCGCTGTTGCGCGAGCAACGTGCCTTCGAGGTATTGCGCCGCCCCGAGGTGCCGTACGCAGCGCTCGATGCCGCGCTTGGCGGCGGCAACGACGACTGGCGCGACGATGAAAGACTCGCCATGCAGGTGCGACTGCAGGTCGACGTGCAGGCCAAGTACACAGGGTACATCGATCGACAGCATGAAGAGATCGAACGGCAGCGTCGCAGCGAAGAAACCAGGCTGCCCGAGACGCTCGACTACGCGCAGGTGCGCGGCCTCTCGCACGAAGTGCGGCAGAAGCTCTCGCAACAGCGGCCGACGACGCTTGGCCAGGCGGCACGCATTCCGGGGCTCACGCCTGCGGCGATCTCGATCCTGCTTATCCACCTGAAGCGCCAGCACGCGACGCCCACACCCACGCGAGTCATCGGCGGCGGGTAAGATCGTGCGCAGTCTTTGCGCCCGAGGTCTGGATTCCATGCCGCAGTCCGTCTGTCGATCGAGCCGTCGCGCCGCACTTGCGGCCAGCACATGGGTCATCGGCCTGTCTGCGGTACTGCTGGCCCTGGCCGGATGCGGTGGCGGCGACAGCAGTGCGGGCAAGAACGGCGACAGTGCGAAGACCGGCAGCACGGTGCCGTCTGATTTCAATCCGACGGTCCTGCGTCGCGGCAACGGGCCCGAGCCCGATACCCTCGACCCGCAGCTTGCGCGCACCGAAGGCGCGTTCCACATCCTGCGCGACGTGTTCGAAGGCCTCACCTCGATCGGGCCCGATGGCTCGCCCGTGCCGGCGGCCGCCGCATCCTGGACCGTCACGCCCGATGGCCTCGAATACCGCTTCACGCTGCGCAACGGATTGCGCTGGTCGAATGGCGACGCGCTGCAGGCCGCCGACTACGTCGCCGGCATGCGGCGGCTGGTCGATCCGCAGACGGCTTCGCCCTATGCGCACTTCATCGACCCCGTGCTGAATGCCGCTGCGATCACGCGCGGCGAGAAAGAGCCTGCGGAGCTCGGTGTCACCGCGCCTGACGAACACACGGTGCTTGTCCGCCTCGCGACTCCCGCGCCTTACCTGCTCGGGCTATTGTCGCAGCCGGGGACGTTCCCCGTTCATGGCCCAACGCTTGCCGCGCACGGGGCGGAATACGCGCGACCCGGTAAGCTCGTGTCGAACGGCGCCTTCGTGCTGGCGGACTGGATCATCGGGTCGCACGTCGTCCTGCGCCGGAATCCGCACTACTGGAACAACGCGGCGACCAGGCTCGAGGAAGTGCGCTTCGTCCACATCGCGGACGCGGGCACCGAACTGCGGCAATACCGCGCGGGCCAGCTCGATTTCACGTACGTCGTGCCCGCGCCGCAGTTCCAGTGGATCAAGCAGAACCTGCCGGGCGAGCTGCACGTCGCGCCACAGCTCAGCGTCTACTACTACGGCTTCAACCTGACCCGGCCGCCGTTCAAGGACAACCCGAAGTTGCGCCGCGCGCTGTCGCTGGCGATCGACCGCGACAAGCTGACCACTGCGGTGACGGGCGTGGGTGAAGCGCCCGCCTATGGTTGGGTGCCGCGTGGAGTCTGGAACTACACGCCGCAGCAGTTTGACTACGCGGGCAAGCCGTACGCCGAACGACTGGCAGAGGCCCGCCGCCTGTATGCGCAAGCCGGATACTCCGCCGCCAAGCCGCTGCAGATAGAGCTGCGCTACAACTCGGGTGACCAGCACAACCGGTTGGCCGTCGCCGTCGCGGCCATGTGGCAGGAAGGGCTCGGCGTCGAAACGACGCTCTATGCGGAGGAATTTCGCGCCCTGTTGCAGAGCA
>JBAVIQ010000593.1:0-1619 GCA_049687035.1 Steroidobacteraceae bacterium | reverse complement strand
GTCTTCCGTCGGCAGAACTGTTGGCCCGGGTGCGCGCCTGGGGCGCGAGGATCCTGTCCTCGGCGACCACCGTTGCAGAAGCGCTCTGGTTGGAAGCCAACGGAGTCGATGCCGTCATCGCCCAAGGGCTGGAGGCGGGCGGCCACCGCGGCATCTTTCTGTCCGAGGACTTGAGCACTCAGCTCGGGACATTCGCGTTGGTGCCGCAGATCGCAGCGGCGGTGAAGATTCCCGTGATCGCCGCCGGCGGCGTTGCGAATGCCAAGGGCGTCGCCGCAGCAATCGAACTCGGTGCAGCCGGTGTGCAAATCGGCACCAGCTACCTGTTGTGCCCAGAATCGACCACAAGTGCAGTCCATCGGGCGGCGCTAAAGAGCGACTCATCGTGCCTCACGGCACTCACCAACCTTTTCACCGGGCGCCCGGCACGTGGGATCGTCAACCGCATCATGCGGGAGCTTGGGCCGATCAGCGCTGTCGCGCCACGATTCCCGTTAGCCACCTCCGCGCTCTCGCCCCTGCGAGCCCAAGCCGAAAGTTTGGGCAGCGGTGACTTCTCTCCGTTGTGGGCTGGCCAGAATGCAAGCGGCTGTCGGGAGATCCCGGCCTCCCTTCTCACACGTGAGCTTGCGAGCGAACTGCCCAACGCAAGCTAACCCGGCGGCGCGCCTGACGCTGCGCGACGAAGCCGCGCACCGCCGCTGACCTGCACGTTGGGCCGCCCCAAGTGCCGATTCAACGCCCGCTCACGCTTGCTCAACCGGACTGATAACTCACCGATGCGATTCGTACACCGGGATGCTGTGGCGGCGGACCTGCCGAAGATCGTGGAGATCTACAACTTTGCCGTGGCCACGCGAGAAAGCAGCTGCGACCTCGAGCCAACCACTGTCGCCGCACGACGGGAATCGTTCTCACAGCACAGCCCCGGCCACCGACCCATCTGGGTGGCAGAAGATGCCGATGCACCTGAACAAGGGGTCGTCGGGTACCTGGGCTTCTTCCATTTCATGAATGAGCGCCCGGGTTACTACATCACGGCGGACCTGGCGATCTACTTGCACCCCGACTATCAGAACAGGCGGCTCGGTACGTATCTGCTGAGTGAAGCAATCCGCCACGCATCGTCGCTTGGCATCGAGGTGTTGGCAGTCACGATCTTCGCATCGAACCAGGCCAGCATCGAGCTGTTCACCCGGCACGGTTTCGAGCGCTGGGGATACATGCCACGTGTGGCGCGCCTGGAGAACACCGAGCGCGATCTCGTGATGATGGGACGCAGGCTCAATTGACCCCAGCCGTCGAGCCGCGGCCGCCGCACGCGGCTGAGCTCCAACGTAGACCGCATGAACATTGTCGATTGCGCGCCAGATCATGCAGAACGCCCAGGAAACCGAGCGCCTGCATCAACGCGTTCATGAGACCGCCCGTGCCCGCGGCAAAGGTCCGACGGCACGAGCCGAGTGGACATAGGCCTGTGATGAGTTTCACCGCCGCTGTGACCTGCCCGCATTTCCCGGTGGCTATGCCGGCTCGGCTGCGAGAATCCTGGCCGGAGATGCGCAAACCCTGGAGGTCGCTCTTGCCTTCCTGGAACTTCGCCCGCACTTCTTCCGCTC
>JBAVIQ010000592.1:0-2262 GCA_049687035.1 Steroidobacteraceae bacterium | reverse complement strand
CGACGACTATTTTCCCTCTATCGCTCAGGGAGTTACCGGATATACCTTATGATCTGCTCGAGGTCAGGCTTCGACCGCCCGCAGCGGCGTCGGCCGCGAAACGGGTTCGTCGCCGGCCGCGTAATTGTCGAGCAGCTCTTCCATCCGGCCGAATACGTCGGACAGCACCTCGGGTTCCGGCAGGTTCGTGACGCGGAAATGGGTGTTGTATGCCACGTTGAAGCTGGTGCCCGGGGCGACCAGCACGTGCTTGTGCTCGAGCAGGTCCATGGCGAACCGGCGGTCGTCGAAACCCGGCAGACGCCGCGTGTCGACGCCTACGAAGGCGTACATCGCACCGCGCGGGATGGTGAGCGTCAGGTACTTGCTGCGCGCCACGGCATCCACGATGGCCTTGCGGGACTCGTGCAGGCGTCCACCGGGGCGGACCAGTTCCCTGACGCTCTGGTAGCCGCCAAGCGCCGTCTGCACGGCCCACTGGCCGGCGACGTTGCTGCAGAGTCGCAGTGACGACAGCAGTTCGAGTGCCGACAGGTATTCACGGGCGTTCTCGAGGTCGCCCGAGAACACGGCCCAGCCCACGCGATAGCCGCAGGCCCGGTAGACCTTCGACAGGCCGCTCATGGTGCAGCAGAGCGTGTGCTGCGCCAGCGTGGCCATAGGCACGAACTCGGCGCCGTCATACGTCATCTGGTCGTAGATTTCGTCGGCGTAGATAACCAGGTGGTGTTTCTCTGCGATACGCGCGATCGCCTCGAGCACTTCCCGCGGATAGACCGCGCCCGTCGGGTTGTTCGGGTTGATCACGACGATGGCGCGCGTGCGCTTCGTGATCAGCGATTCGATCTCTTCCGGGTCCGGGACGAATCCGCGCTCCGGGCGGCACGGATAGTGGACGGCGCGGCCGCGGTTCAGGTTCACTGCTGCGGTCCAGAGCGGATAGTCCGGGCTCGGGACCAGCACTTCCTCGTCGGCCGCCAGCAGTGCCCGTAGCGTGAGGTCGATCAGTTCGCTGACACCATTGCCGATAAAGACGTCATCGGCCGTGACGCCACGGACGCCCCGCTCCTGCTGCTGCATCACCACGGCCTCGCGTGCCGGGAAGATGCCCTTCTGGTGGCAGTAGCCTTCGGCCCCGCGCAGGTTCTCGATCATAGCGAGCCGCATGGTCTCGGGCGTGCGGAAGCCGAAGGCGCCCGGGTTGCCGATGTTGAGCGAGACGATGTCGTAGCCCATGCGCTCCATTTCCTGGGCGCGACGGGCGAGCTTGCCGCGGATCTCGTAGCGGACGTTGGCGAGGCCGGGACTCGGCCGGACGGAACGGGTGGACATGGTCGCGATTCCTGGCGCGAAAGCGTCCACCGATTATCGCACCAGTCAGAGGCCGAGGACGATGCCCACTCCACAAAGACTGAGGGCGGCGCCGGCCAGGGCGTGGACGTACCGCTCGGCCGAGGCCAGCGGGAAACGTTCCAGGCCGCGCGTGGCGAGGTAGACGATCGCCGTCATCGTCGCGATCGTCGCAGTCGCGAACGCCAGGACCACAACCGTGAGCCCCCACCAGCTGTGCTGGGAGGCCGGATACATCACCAGCGGGATCAACGCCTCGCAGGGGCCCAGGATGAAGATCACGAACAGCGCCCACGGCGTGATGCTGCGGATGTTGTCGGTGTCGAGCTGGATGTGAACGTGCGCATGTTCATCCTGCGTGTGATGGCCATGCGCGTGCCGGTGGCGCGTGCCGTCCGCATGGATGTGTTCGTGAGAGTGTTTCCGGCTGCGCCAGGCCTGCTTGAGTCCCCAGGCCATGTAGACGAGACCGAAGGCAATCAACGCCCAGGCCGCGAGGTCGCCGCGCAGGCCCTCGAGCCACTGCAGACGGTGCAGCGAAGCACCGATCGCGATGCCGATGAAGCCGATGACGATGGAGCCAAGCACGTGTCCTACGCCGCAGAACGCGGTGACGAGCATGGTCTTGCGGCGCGTCCAGTTGCGCGCCGCCGACATCGCGACGAACGGCAGGTAATGGTCAGGCCCGAGGACGGTGTGGACGAAGCCGATCGAAACGGCTGTCAGCACCAGCAGGCCAAGTTCCATGTTCATAAGGTTCCCCGCCGGGGTGCCGTGCCGACTCCCCGATCGAGTTCGCAGATAACCACAGGGTTGGACAGATTCCAACCGCGGGATTCCCCTACGGGACCTCGGGCATTTTCGGTCCGACGGAGACGGGGTGGGTGCGGGGGTGCAGGCCTGCAATCCGGG
>JBAVIQ010000591.1:0-1936 GCA_049687035.1 Steroidobacteraceae bacterium | reverse complement strand
CCCGGGTACCAGGTCATGCCCGGGGAGACCGGCATGGACGGGTTCTATTATGCTTGCCTGAGCAAGCCGCTATGATTGTTGGAAATGAGCTACAGGGCCCCCTCCATCTTGCGCAAATCGCCATTTTTGGCGAGGTGTTCGGCGTGGCTGGCGCTGTGCTTAATTGCAACGGCGGTGTCGGTCGCGGACGCGGCGGATGAGTCGAAGCTGAAGATCCGCGAAGTCCAGGCTGCGATTGACGAGGGCGTGTACGAACTCGACGCGAAAGCCGATCTCACGCTGCCGGACGCCGCGCGCAAGGCCGTCGAAGCCGGCCTGACGCTGCGGCTCACTTACGAAATTACCGTCGATCGCGTGCGTCGCTACATGCCTGACGCGGGCGTCGCTCAACTCGAGCAGCGCTACGAGGTGAGCTACCACGCGCTGAGCCAGCGTTATCTCGTCAAGAACCTCAATACCGGCGAGCAGCAGGACTTCGGCTCACTGCAGGCCGCGCTCGACCACGTCTGCGATCTCCGCGGGCTGCCGGTGATCGACGCCGCGCTGGTGGCCGCCGGGCCGGTCTATGAAGGACGCATCCGAGCCGTTCTCAGGATGAACACCGCGCCCGACGTCCTCGGCTGGCTGCTGTTCTGGACGGACGACTGGAGCGCCGAGAGCAACTGGAAGACATGGACGCTTCGACCCTGAAACGCGCCGCCTCCGCGGTGACAATGGGTCTCGGCGGCCTGCTCTGGCTTGCTGCCATCCTGTTCATGGCGCAGACGGCGCAGAACTCGGAGCAGTTCAGCCGGCTGCATCCCTGGATCCTCGGGATCAACATCGCCGGCCTCGTGGTGCTGGTCGGGCTGCTGGCCACCAAGCTCACGCAGCTGATTCGCGACTGGCGCGGCCACGTCATCGGCTCGCGGCTCAAGGCGCGCATGGTCTGGATCTTCGGCGTGCTCGCCACGCTGCCGATCCTGCTCGTGTATTTCTTCGCGGTGCAGTTCCTGAACAAGGGCATCGACAGCTGGTTTAACGTCGAGATCCGCAAGAGCCTCGACGACGCCCTGGTGCTCTCGCGTTCCGCGCTCGAAGTGCGCATGCGTGAGCACCTCGCGGATTCGGAACTGATCGCCGAGGAGATGGGTGTTGCCGGTGCATCGATGCCGGGCCTGCTCGAGACGATGCGCCGCAAGGTCGGCGCCATCGAACTCACGGTCGCGACACAGTCTGGCCGCGTCATCGCGGTCAGCAAGGGACTCTCCTCGGAAGTCGTTCCCGAGGACGTCCCGGACGAAGTGCTGCTGCAGGTGCGGCAGGGACAGCCATTCGTCAGCCTCGAGCCGCAGCAGGAAGGCGGCTACCTGATTCGCACTGCCGTGCCCATCGGCAGTGAGTCGATGCCGGATGGGGAACGGCTGCTGCTGCAGAGCATGTACCCCGTCGCGGAGCGACTCGGCGCGCTCGCGGATACGGTACAGGCGGCCTACAAGCAGTTCGGCGAGAAGGACTACCTGCGGCGTCCGCTCAAGGCGAGTTTCATCCTTACGTTGACTGTCGTGCTGCTGCTGTCGCTGCTCGCCGCCTGGTACGGCGCGATCTTCACTGCGCAGCGGCTAGTGCAGCCGATCCAGGACCTGGTGCAGGGCACCCGCGCAGTGGCGCAGGGCGACCTCGACACCAAGCTGCCCCTCACGTCGCACGACGAGATGGGTTTCCTCGTGCATTCATTCAACGACATGACCAAGCGGCTGCGGCGCGCCCGTGAAGACCAGCGCCGCGCGCAACTGGCGGTGGAGACCGAGCGCGCCAAACTCGCGGTCATCCTGGCGCGTCTGTCGACGGGCGTGATTTCACTCGAGCCCGACTGGCGCGTGCGCACGGCGAACCGCGCGGCGGCGATGATCCTGGGAGAAGACATCGAATCACGGGTGGGCGCGCAGTTTGGCGC
>JBAVIQ010000590.1:0-4880 GCA_049687035.1 Steroidobacteraceae bacterium | reverse complement strand
GGCCTGCAGCTGGAACTGAAGGGTTTGTCCAGTGTCGGAGTGGACAACGAAGCTTTCCTGCGCGAAGCGATTCGGGGATACTCCTCGCCTGCGTCCGCACCCCGACCCTGAGATGCCCTTGAAATATCAGCAGTTTTTCGGCGTAGCCGTCCTGTTGCTCGCCGCCGTGGGCACCGTCCACGCCCAGTCCAAGGACCTGAGTTCCTCCGGCGTCCTGCTGGACCGGGTCGCCGCCATCGTCAACGACGGCCTGGTGCTCCGCAGCGACGTCGAAAAGCAGATGTCCGTCGTCAGCGCGCGCATCCAGCAGTCGGGCCAGCAGCTGCCGCCGCGCAACGTCCTGCGCCAGCAGGTGCTCGAGCGCCTGGTGCTGCAGGAACTGCAGATGCAGCGCGCCGAGCGCCTCGGCCTCAAGATCTCGGATGAGATGGTCAACAACGCACTGACCGAAGTCGCCGGGCGCAACAAGATCAAGTTCAGCGAGCTGCCGGCGACGCTCGAGGCCCAGGGCATCGATTATCGCGACTACCGCGACGAAGTCCGCCGCGAGATGACGCTGCAGGCGCTGCGCCAGCGCGACGTGCTCGCGCGCGTGTACGTCTCGCCGCGCGAAGTCGAGCAATGCATCGCGAAGCGCAAGGCGTCACCGGACGCCGACAATGAGTTCAACCTTGCCCACATCCTCGTCGCCATTCCGAATGGTGCGGACGAGAAGCAGATCGCCGAGCGCACTTCGCGTGCGCAGGCCGTATACGAACGGGCGAAGAAGAGCGAAGACTTCGCCCAGCTCGCCATCACCTACTCCGATTCCGGCACGGCGCTCGAAGGCGGCGCGCTCGGCTGGCGCAAGGCTGGGCAGTTACCCTCGTTCGTCGCCGACATCATCCCCACCCTGAAGGCCGGTGAGGTGACGGAGCCGATCCGCACGCCGAGCGGCCTCCACATCTTCAAGGTGCTCGAGATCCGCGGCGGCCAGGCACCGGCGCTCGTGTCCCAGGTGCACGCTCGACACATCCTGATGAAGCCCACGGAAGTGATGGACGACGAGACCGTGCGCCAGAAGCTCGCGCAGATCCGGGATCGGATCCTGAAGGGTGAAAGCTTCGAGGCGATCGCCTCGGTCACGTCCGAAGACCCGGGTTCGGCTGCAACGGGCGGCGACCTCGGTTGGTCCGGCCCGGGCAGCTTCGTGCCCGAGTTCGAGAAGCAGCTCGATGCGCTCGCCGAAAACGAGATCAGCCCGCCGTTCCGCACGCAGTTCGGCTGGCACATCGTGCAGTTGCTCGGTCGCCGCACCTACGACGCGAGCGAGGACATGACGCGCAACCGTTGCGTCAGCCAGCTGCGCGAAGCGCGTGCGGACGAAGAAACGGAAATCTGGCTGCGCCGGCTGCGCGACGAAGCGTTCGTCGAATACCGGATGTGAGCACCGGGGGCCGATTGCGCCGTGCCAAGGCGCTGCGCACCGTCGCCGTCACTACCGGCGAACCGGCAGGCATCGGCCCGGATCTCTGCACCGAACTGCTCGACACGGCGCCAAGAGGCTGCCGTGTCGTCCTGATCGGCGACCGCTCCCTGTTCGGCCGCGCGCGACCGCGCAGCGCCCGCCAGCTCAAACTGCCGGACTTCGACGCAATGAGCCGGCCGCGCGCTGGCGTCGAACTCCTGCACGTGCCGCTGGCGGAACCGGCACGGCCCGGCGTCCTGGCTACTGCAAACGCGCGTTACGTGCTTGAAACTCTCGACGTTGCCATCGGCGGCTGCGCAGCGGGTGCGTTCCAGGCGATCGTGACGGCGCCCGTGCAGAAATCGATCATCAACGAAGCCGGAGTCCCGTTCACGGGGCACACCGAGTACCTCGCTAAACGCACCGGCGTGCGCCTGCCCGTGATGCTGCTGGTCGGCGGCGGGATGCGTGTCGCGCTCGCCACCACGCACCTGCCGTTGCGGAAAGTCAGCGCGGCCATCACGCCGTCGCGACTCGAGGCCGTGCTGCGCATCGTGGCGGGCGACCTGCAGACGCTGTTCGGAATACGCCGGCCCCGCCTGCTCGTGCTCGGCCTGAATCCGCACGCCGGCGAAGGCGGTCACCTCGGTCGCGAAGAAGTCGAAGTGCTCGAGCCGGTTCTCGCGGCGCTCCGGAGCGACGGGCTGGATCTCGTCGGTCCCGTGCCGGCCGACACTGCGTTCGTGCCGCGTCGGCTCAAGGGCATCGACGCCGTCGTCGCCATGTTCCACGACCAGGGCCTGCCGGTGCTGAAGCACGCGAGCTTCGGCCACGCAGTCAACGTCACGCTCGGACTGCCGCTCGTGCGCACGTCCGTCGATCACGGCACGGCGCTCGATCTTGCCGGCACGCGCAAGGCCGATCCCGGCAGCCTGCAGGCGGCGTTTGCGCTTGCGCTCGAGCTGAGCCAGCGCGCACGGCGCCAGGCGTCGCACTGGTGAAGCACGGCCACGCCAAGAAACGCTACGGGCAGCACTTCCTGCACGACCCCGGCACGATCGACAAGATCGTGCGCGCCATCGATCCGCGCCCCGGTGACCGGCTCGTGGAGGTAGGTCCCGGCCGTGGCGCGATCACGGCACCCGTCCTCGCCCTGGCGGGCAGGCTCGACGTCATCGAGATCGATCGCGATGTCGTGCCGCCGCTGCAGGCGCACTGCCAGGGGCTCGGTGAACTGCACGTGCATCTCGCGGACGCGCTCGAGTTCGATTTTCGCGCCTTGCGCGGCAGCGGACCGCAGCTGCGCCTGATCGGCAACCTGCCTTACAACGTCTCGACACCGCTGCTCTTCCACTTCATCTCGCAGCTCGACGCCTTCGCCGACATGCACTTCATGCTGCAGAAGGAGGTGGTCGTGCGCATGGCGGCCGCACCCGGTTCCGGCGACTACGGCCGGCTCACGGTGATGCTTGCGCCGCACGTCAAAGTGGAACGGCTGTTCGACATCGGCGCGGGCGCGTTCAGACCGGCGCCCCAGGTCACCTCGACGTTTTTCGCGCTGACCCCACATGCCGCGCCGCCGTTCGATATCGCCGACCAGGCCGCGTTCGCAGGGGTGGTGGTGGCCGCTTTTTCGAAGCGCCGCAAGACCTTGCGCAATGCGTTGATGGGCCTGCTCGACGTGGAAGGGATCCTCGCCGCGGGCGTGGACCCGGGGGCGCGGGCCGAAACGCTCGCTCCGGCCCAGTTTGCCGCCCTGGCGGACCAGTGGGTCGCCCGACGAGGGGACGCGCCCGGCGTTATTCCGGCAGAATGATTCCGGATTGGTGGCTCCTCTGGCGCCGCCTATAATCTTCCCCGGACCGCTTTTCGCACCGGAACCACGCGTTCCACGGAGCACACCATGCGCGAATACAAGAAGATCCTGCTCGCTGTGGACGTCACCGAAGGCAGCGAACAGATCGCAGAACGGGCGCGTGACGTCGCCGAGCGTTACGGGGCCGAAGTCATCCTGCTGCACGTCGTGGAATACGTCCCTGTCGAACCGATGGGCGAGGCGTTGCTGCCGGCCGTGCAGATCGAAGGCGAACTGATCGAGCGCGCCACGCGGCGCATCGCCGAGCTCGCCAAGAAGACCGGCCTCGAGCAGGCGGAGCGCATCGTGCAGGCCGGCAACATCAAGGCCGAGCTCGTGCGCATCGCAACGGACCGCGGCGTCGACCTGATCGTGCTCGGCAGCCGCGAACGGCACGGCCTGTCGATCATGTTCAACCAGACCGAAGACACGATCCTGCATGCGGCGCCGTGCGACGTGCTCGCCGTGCGCTGGAAGAAGACATGACGACGGCCGAGGCCAACCGCATCCGCGTCGACGTCAGCACGAACTACGTCGAGGACCAGTCGAACCCCGGCGAGGGTCGGTTTGTGTTCTCGTACACGATCACGATCCGCAACGAAGGGACGAAGCCGGCCCGCCTCGTGACGCGGCACTGGCTCATCACCGACGCCAACGGCAAGGTGCAGGAAGTGGTCGGCGACGGCGTCGTCGGCGAACAGCCGCACCTGCAGCCAGGCCAGGGGTTCCGGTATTCCAGTGGCGCCATCCTCGAGACGCCGGTCGGCGCGATGCAGGGCAAGTACCACATGGTCGCGGACGATGGCGAGCAGTTCGACGCACCGATCGCGCCGTTCCGGCTCGCCATGCCGGGCGTCCTGCACTGACGACGGCTCGATGGCCGTCTATGCGATCGGCGACGTCCAGGGCTGCAAGGACGAGCTGGACACCCTCCTCGATCGCCTGCAGTTCGACGCGTCGCGCGATCGGCTCTGGTTCGTCGGCGACCTCGTCAATCGCGGTCCACGTTCGCTCGACACACTGCGCTTCGTCAAATCCCTCGGCGATGCCGCCATCACCGTGCTGGGCAATCACGACCTGCACCTGCTCGCCCTCGCGCGCGGCGGCGCAGGTTGGCGTGCTGGCGATGAAGGATTGCGGACCATCGTCGACGCGCCGGACGCCGACGCACTGCTCGACTGGCTGCAGACGCGCCCACTGCTGCATCACGACGCGCACCTCGGCATCTCGCTGTTGCACGCGGGCCTGCCGCCGCAGTGGAACCTGCAGACGGCAGCGACCTGTGCGAGCGAGGTGCAGCGCAGGCTGCTCAGCGAAAAGGCCGGGCAGCTCTACGAACGCATGTACGGCAACGAACCGGACACCTGGCGGGACGACCTCGACGGCTGGGATCGCATCCGCTTCACGGTCAACGCATTCACGCGACTGCGCGTGTGCGATGCCGAGACGGGCCGCATGGCGCTCAAGTTCAAGGGCGCGCCTGCGACCGCACCCAGGGGCACGCAGCCATGGTTTCGCATCGCCTGGCGGAAATCTGCTGGCGAACGACTCGTCTTCGGCCACTGGTCCGCCATGGGC
>JBAVIQ010000589.1:0-8028 GCA_049687035.1 Steroidobacteraceae bacterium | reverse complement strand
GTAAAGATCCGACGACTCTGCCAGTCGGCTCTGGTGCAGGGCCGCGCGGTTGTCCCAGGTCGTGGTCGTGATCGAGGTTGCGAACGCCGCAGCCGTGATGCGCAGGAAATTCGAGATGCTGGTCGCCGCGGGAATGCGCTGCGGCGGTATGCCGTCGAGCTGCAGCGTGATCACCGCCACGAAGAAGAACGCCATGGCGACGCCCTGCACGATCATCGGGATCATGAAATCGACGAAAGCCGCCTGCGAGTTGAGCTGCGCGCGCAGGTACACGCCGAGTCCCATCGCGAGGAACGCGATGGAGGCGAACCAGCGTGCGTCATAGCGATTGACCAGCCGGCCGATGAAGGGCGAGAGCAACAGCGCCATTACGCCGGCCGGCGCTTGCACGAGTCCTGCCCACGTCGCGGTGTACCCGAGCTGTGTCTGCAGCCAAAGCGGCAGGATCACGACGTTGGCGAAGAAGACTGCGTATCCCACGCAGGTCAGGAACACGCCTACCGTGAAGTTGCGGTTGCGGAAGAAACTCAGGTCGACGATCGGGTGTTCTTCGTAGTACTGCCAGATCATGAAGGCGACGAACCCGATCAGCGCAACGAGCGACAGCGCGATGATCTGCGTCGAGTCGAACCAGCCTTCGTCCTTGCCCGTGTCGAGCATGATCTGCAGCGCGCCGACCCAGACGACGAGCATGGCGAGGCCGATGCCGTCGATCGGGATCGCCCGCGTCGCCGTCTCCTGCCGGTGCAGCGCGCGCCAGCAGACGAAGGCGGTGAGCAGGCCGAACGGAACATTGATCAGGAAGATCCAAGGCCATGAGAACTCGTCGGAAATGTAGCCGCCCAGCAGCGGTCCCATGATCGGCGCCACCAGCGTCGTCATCGACCAGATCGCGAGCGCCATGCCGCGCCGTGACGCGGGGAAGATCGACATCAACAGTGTCTGCGAGCCCGGGATCATCGGGCCGGAAGCTGCGCCCTGCAGCACGCGGAAGGCGATCAGGGACTCGAAGCTCCACGCCATGCCGCACAGGAACGAGGCCAGCGTGAACAATGCGACGCTCACCACGAACGTGCGGACCACGCCGTAGCGCTGCATCAGCCAGCCCGTGAGCGGCACCGAGATGCCGTTGGCTACCGCGAATGACGTGATGATCCACGTGCCCTGGTTGGGGCTCACGCCGAGGGAGCCCGCGATCGTCGGCAGCGACACGTTCGCGATCGTCGTGTCGAGTACCTGCATGAAAGTGCCGAGCGCAAGCGCGAATGCGGTCAGTCCGCGTGTGCCGGCCGGCAGCGCGATCAGTGGTCGGTCGACGGCCTGGTTCGGCATGCCGGTCCCGCGCTCAGCGGCCGGAGTTCTCGGCGATCACTCGCACGATCATCGCCTCGACCTGCTCGTCACGTTCGGGACGGTCGGCCATCGTCGCTGCGACTGCGTTGGTCGGTTCGGCCAGCACTACGCCGCCCTGATCGTGCAGGTCGACTTCAGCGTGCATCGAGAGCCCCACGCGCAGCGGATGCTCCGCGAGCTCTTTCGGGTCGAGCACGATGCGGACTGGCACGCGCTGCACGATCTTGATCCAGTTGCCAGATGCGTTCTGCGCCGGCAGCAAAGCGAATGCGGCCCCGGTGCCGGGCGAGAAGCCCTTGACGCGTCCGTGATAGACGACGTCGTTGCCGTAGAGGTCCGACTTCAGCTCGACCGGCTGGCCGATGCGCATGCGCTGCAGCTGGACCTCCTTGAAGTTCGCGTCGACCCATGCATCGTCGAGTTCGACGATCGCCAGCAACGGCGTACCGGCATTCACGCGCTGCCCGAGCTGCACGCCCTTGCGGGCGACCACGCCATTCACCGGAGCGGTGATCCGCGTGCGTTCGAGCGCGAGGGCCGCTTCGCGTACCTTTGCGACAGCCCGCATTACCTGCGGGTGGCGCGCTGCCTCGATGCCGCCCGTCTGCGCCAACGCGACGTTCAAGTCTTCGCGCGCTGAACGCAAGGACGCCTCGGCTCCGGCGACCACTTCGCGCGCGTGTGCCAGTTCTTCCGCCGAGACAGCGCCACCCGCGGCGATCGATTGCCGGCGGCGTAGATCGTCACGCGCGCGGGCCAGATCGGTTTCGCGCGCCGAAATCTGCGCCTGCAGCCGGCCGGTCTGCGGGTAGGAGCCGCGCACCTGGCGGACGGTCGCTCCGAGGTCCGCCACAGCGGCTTCCATTGCGATACGGGCATCGGCCGGATCGAACTCGATGAGCGGTTGACCGGCAGTCACCGATTCCGTCTCGCGCGGGTGCACGGTTCGCACCGTCCCTGCGATTTCGGAGGTCACCTGCACGATCGTGGCGCCCGCGTACGCATCCTGCGTCGACACGTACCAGCGGGCATGCATGTACCACCACGCGAACCACGCGGCTCCGGCGATCAGCACGACTGCCGCGAGCAGCAGCAGCCCGCGCTTGCGCTTGCCGCTGGGAGTGTCGGTCGCGGCGACCGCGGATTCGGGCGAATTCATCGGGCGGGCTCCTGCGTAAAGTGGCCGCCGAGCGCGACCAGCAGCGCGATGCGCGCGGAGGTGCGGTCGGCCAGCAGCTGGGTGCGCTGCCGTCTGGCGGCAAGCACCTGTGTTTCGGCGTTGAGGACGGTGACCTGGCTGGTGAGGCCCGCCGAATATCGCTGCGAAGCCAGGTCATACGATTGCTCGGCGGCGTTCAGCGCGCGCTGCTGCGCGTCGAGCTGGAGCTCGAACGAGCGCAGCCGCGCGGACTGGTCGGCGGCTTCGCGCACGGAGCGCACGACCGTATCGTTGTAGCTGGCGATGGCTGCGTCGAGTTCTGCGCCGGAGCGGCGGTACTCCGCCTGCAGCCGGCCCGCGTCGAAGATGGGCAGATGAATGGCCGGGCCGACGCCCCACATGCGCGAGTCGCCCTGCAGCATTTCGTCGAGGCCGATGGCCGACAGTCCTGCGTATGCCACGAGGTCGACATTCGGGTAGAAATTTGCGCGCGCAGCCGTTCGTCCTGCCGTCGCCGCATCGATGCGGAGTTGTGCGGCGCGCACGTCCGGCCGCCGCGCGAGCAGGTCAGCGGGCAGTGCGGCGGGTACTGGCAGTGCCAGGTCGAAGTCGATCGTCGGCGGCGACAAGGCGGGTGCCGAGGCGGCGCTCGTTCCAGTCAGCGCGGCAAGTGCATTGCGCGCCATCGCCGCGGCCAGTCGCGCCTGCTCGATGTCCACGGCGCTCTGCTCGAGGTTGCTCTCGGCCGCACGCAACTCCGCTTTCGAATCGAGCCCCGCGCCGACGCGCTGCGTCGTCAGGTCGAGCAGCGCCTGGCGTTGTGCCTGCGCCCGCAGGGCGACCTGTTCCAGGCGCAGCGCACGCGCAAACTCGAGGTAGGCCTGCGCGACTGAGCTCGACAGCATGAGTTCGACCGTGGCTGCGTCGAGGACTGTTGCGTCGGCGACGCGACCCGTTTGCTCGACCAGCGCGGCCTGTCGTCCCCAGAAGTCGAGATGCCAGTTGAGGTTGAAGGCCAGCCGGCCTTCCCAGAACGTGCCGCCGCCGTAGGGCGGGGGGAAGATGTAGTTCTCGCTGAAGCGCTGGCGATACTCGAAGCCGTCGAGCGTCACCTGCGGCTTCTCAGCCGAACCTGCCACGTTCGCCTGTTCGCGGGCAATGCGCACGCGAGCGAGCGAGCCCGCGAGGCTGGGACTGCGGGCGAGAGCAGTCGCAATCAGCTGGTCGAGCTGCGGATCCTGCAGCGAATGCCACCACGCTGCCGCCGAATCCGGCTGGGCAGGGCCACTCAGCGCCATGTCTGCCGCGGTGACGGGCGTCTCGCGTGTGCTGGTGACGGGATCACTGACGCAGGCGGTGAGTACGATTGCCGTCGCCATCGCCAGGGCGGCGGTCCGACCGCCAGCATCGAGGCGCGAAACCTTCATCTTGGCCTCGCCGCCGGCTTGCGCCCGGTCCGTGCGGCCTTGGCCTTGCGCGTGGGTCGCTTTCCTGCAGCCTCCTCTGCCGGCACAGCGTTGCTTTCCTGCGCGTGATCGAGCAGCCGCACCAGGTAGCTGCGCAGCTGCACGAACTCGGACTTCGAGAGCGGCGCGAGCGCGGCGTTCGTCTGGTCGACGACGAGCGGCAACAGCTCGTTGATGATCGCGTCTCCCGCCGGCGTGAGCTTCAGTTCGACCACGCGACGATCCTTCTCGCTGCGGTTGCGCTGCAGGTATCCCCGCCGTTCGAGCTGGTCCACGACGCGCGTAAGCGCGCCGCTGTCGTGACCGAGGTCGTTCGCGATGTCGGATGCCGTGCGCGCGAGCCCGTCGCGAACCTGGATCAGCACGATCCACTGCGTCAGCGTGAAGTCCGCTTGTGCCAGCGCGCCTTCGAAGCGGGTGAGCAGCAGCGTGTACAGCCGCCGGATCAGGTAGCCGACGCTGTCGCGCGAGAGGTAGGTCTGCGGGTGGTAATACTGCTCGGGCATTGGCAGCCTGGGCTGTAACTGCTCAGGCAGCTAATTTTGCGCTGACCGGGGTCGAGGGTCAAACCGGGGGTGTTCAGGCCGGGAGGCGGGTCCGTTCTTCCCGGTATAGCCGCAGGATGAACTGGCCGGACGGTCGCGCCCGGAGTTCCTCGACCTCGGCGCGCCAGCGCGGGTCGCGGATCTCCGTTATCGCCATGCGGCGGCCGCCGAGGCGATTACCCGGGTATTCGGGCGGCAATATCGCCAGCGCCCCCAGGCTCGCAAACGTGATGTCGGCGAAAGTCAGCGTCTCGCCGGTCAGGTAACGTCGGCCGTCTGCGAGCAGCTGATCCATGTCGTCGAAGACTTCGCGCGTCCGTTCCCAGGCCCGGGCTGCGCGCGCGGGCGTTACGCCGAGCATCCGGCGAACTGCGAAAGCCAGGACCGGTCGGATCGCCCAGAGCAGGGCGCGTTGCCAGCGTGGAATCGCAGGCTCTTCGATGCCCCACGAACGGAAGCTCAGGTCGGTGTCGCGCAGCAGGTGGTGGTAGAGCCAGACGCGCACGTCGTTGCCGAGGCGCCGGTCGAGCTTCGCCTCGAGTTCGAGTGCGGCCGGTGTCGGTTCGAGAAACCACGTGCGAGCGCCGGGCAATCGTCCCGCGTACTCACCCCACAGGTAACGCAGGATGCGCGGCGAATCGCCGATGCGTGTCAGGCCGGGTGGGACTTCCAGCCACGGCACGGTGCGGCCCGTCAGCAGGACGCCGAGCACGCCGACATTCGGTACTTCTTCATATGGCACGCCCAGCCGGTCGAGGCACCAGCGGGCTTTCTCGGCGTAGTGCGAAAACGTGATCGTGTGCAGTCGCAGCGGCCGCTCCGGTTGCCGCAGCGCGCGCAAGGAAACGAACAACCGCGCGGCCACGCCGAGCAGGAAGGCAGCCACGGCGGTGCCGATGGCCGCCGGCACGCCCCAGCCGGCAGCGGCCACGACGACCGGCAGTGCATAGAGGGCGAGCAGATGAACGATGCGGGGATCGCGGATGCGCATGTCCGCAGTCTACTGATGACCGGAGTCGCTCGCGACGCGACAGTTCTCCGCGACCTGCGCGTGGATGATCTCGACGAGACGTCGCGTGCCAGGACCGGCGGCGACACGGTCCGCGTACACGAGATACAGCGTGGCGAAGCGTTCGGCACCTTCGGTCAGCGGCAGGCGCTTGAGCGAGCCCGTCTGCAGTTCTTCGCGAATGTTCTCCTCGGCGTACCAGGCAAAACCCAGCCCCATGCATGCCGCACGGATCGAAGTTGCCTTGTTCGAGACCGTCCAGCGTCGTTCGTTGAGCCAGCCGCCCGAACGGCTGCGCCTGGCGCTCGAGTCGCGCACCACCAGGTGACGGTAGGCGCGCAGGTCTTCGATCTCCACGGGGCGGCCAAGCTGATGCAGCGGATGCGTCGGCGCGGCGGCGCACACGAAGCGCACCTGCATCAGCGAATCGCCGATGAAGCCGCCGGGCACGAGCGTGCCGATGATGAAGTCGACGCGACCTTCGGTGAGCGCTTCTTCAACGCCGCCGAGCACGGCTTCGATGAGTTCGATGCGGATGTCCGGGTGCTCGCTCCCGAACTCGGCGAGTGCGCGCAGCAGCAGCCACGTCGGAAAGATGGCTTCGACCGCCAACCGCAGTTCCGCCTCCCAGCCTTGCGCGAGCCCCGAGGCCGAGCGCTCGAGGCGGGCCGCGTCGTCGAGCAGGGACTTGCCACGGCGATACAGCACCTGGCCGGCCGGCGTCAGCGCTGCGCGCCGGCCTTGCCGCTCGAACACCTTCAGCCCGAGTTGATCCTCGAGCTTCTTGATCGTGTAAGTGACGGTCGACTGCGTGCGGTGCAGGTGCTCGGACGCCTGCCCGTAACCCCCTTGTTCCACTACCGCGACGAGGGCGGCCCATTGGTCCAGCGTGATACGGGGAGTTGGCATAAATCGATACCATCGATAAGTTTCATCGAAATTACCGGCTTTTCAATTCAATTGATAGATGCAAACTAACGCCCAGCCGTCGAAACGTCGTGCGGGGCTGATCGGAGTGCGGATACCGCGCGACCGCCGACGTCGGCAAGCGCATGGAGTAATTGGCTGCCTGATGTTCCGAACACCGCGGGGCTCATGCGGCACCGGACCGGGCGGTCCCCTTCAATTTCACGATCGAGGAGCGAACGATGAAGACTTGGGAAAACGCGACGGACCTTGCGGGCCGTATCCTGATCGCAGCCATGTTTCTGATTGCCGGCATCGGCAAGATTTCAGGCTACGCCGGCACGCAGGGATACATGCAGTCGATGGGTGTCCCGGGTGCGCTGTTGCCGCTGGTGATCGCACTGGAAGTGCTGGGTGCGATCGCGATCATCGTGGGATACCGCACGCGGCTCGTTGCCGCCGCTCTCGCCGGTTTCGCGCTCGTCGCCGGCTTCATCTTTCACGGCGGCGCCGACCAGATGCAGCAGATCATGCTGCTCAAGAACGTGTCGGTCGCGGGCGGGTTCCTGTTTCTCGTTGCGCGCGGCGCGGGTGACTGGTCGCTCGACGCGAAGCGTGAGCGATTGACCTCGCCGAGCCGCTGAACGCCAAACGCTGCACTGGATAGAATCCCGTTACACGACAGGAGCAACCATGACCACTTCGCGCAAGCTGCAGGCCGTGATCGAGTCCGTGGCCGCTTCCGACGGCGCCGGCGTCAAGCTGCGCCGCAGCCTCGGCAGTCGCCAGAACCAGCGGTTCGATCCGTTCCTGATGCTCGACGAGTTCTTCTCCGACGACCCGGACGATTACCTCGCGGGTTTCCCCTCGCACCCGCACCGCGGGTTCGAGACGGTCACCTACATGCTCGACGGTCACATGCGTCACGAAGACAGCTTCGGCAATCGGGGCGACCTCGGCCCTGGCGACGTGCAGTGGATGACGGCGGCGCGCGGCATCATCCATTCCGAGATGCCGCAGCAGACCGCCGGCCGCATGCGTGGGTTCCAGTTGTGGATCAACCTGCCGTCGCGCGAAAAGATGAAGCCGGCGGCGTACCGCGACATTCCCTCGCACGAGATTCCGACGGTCGCGCTGGCGGGTGGCGGCGAATTGCGCGTCATCGCCGGTGAGTTCGAGCATGGCAGCACGAAGACGGCGGGGCCGATCGGCGGACTGAGCACCGCGCCGCTGTACTTCGACGTGCGCCTGCCATCCGGCATCGAAGCCGCGATCCCGACGCCGATTTCGCACAACACGTTCCTGTACGTGTACGAAGGCGATGCCGTGGTCGGCGATGACACCAGGCCGCTGCCGTTTCGTTCGGCTGGACTGCTTACGCCGGGTGGATCGGTGCGAATCCGTGCGGGCGAGCAGGGCGTGCGGCTGCTGCTGCTCGCCGGCAAGCCGATCGGCGAGCCGGTGGTCCAGTACGGTCCGTTCGTGATGAACACGCCGGAGGAAATCCAGCAGGCCGTCATCGACTACCAGCGCGGCCAGTTGGCCGTAGCGGGTTAAGACGCGGCGGCGCCAGCGGGGCCGCGTGCCCCC
>JBAVIQ010000588.1:0-8091 GCA_049687035.1 Steroidobacteraceae bacterium | reverse complement strand
CACATGAAGGCCGGATTGCCCTGGCCGAGCAGCCCGCCGAGGATGTCGAAAATGCGGCCGAGCGCGTGCGTGCGGCACGACAGCGCAGCGGGCTTCAACGGCTTGAGCAAGGTGCCCGGCGGAATGCGGACTTCCATCAGGTCGTAGAAGCCGTCGTTGAACAGGATCTGCGGGTCGAACACCATGATCATGTAGACGCCCGCGAACATCTTGAACATCTCTTCGTTCAACAGGAAGTTGATCGACGAGATCGACTGCGGGTCGGTGCCCGTGAAGTCGAAGATGCACTTGTCCCCTTCGCGCCACATCGTGCATGCGATCTTGTACGGACCCATGTTGAGGCCGTCGTCGCAGATGTAGTCCTCGAAGTACTGCTTCTTCTCCGGCACCGTCTGGCGGATGAGCTGACGCATCGCGCGCTTGTTGCGCTCGAGCATGGCGTCCATCGCCGAATAGAACACGTCGTCGCCGAAGCGCGTCGAGATTTCGACGCAGCGGATCGCGGCCGTGCGCAGCGCCGCGACGATTGCGTTGAAGTCCGAGAAGTTCCACGTCGGCAGGCGGCAGTTGTGCAGGATGACCTTGAGCAGGTCGTCCTGCAGCTGGCCGCCCTTGATGATCCTGATCGGCGGCACGGACACGCCTTCCTCGTAGATCGTGCGCGCATCGGTGGGCAGCGAGCCCGGGACCTTGCCGCCGACGTCGGTCATGTGACCGAACATCGCCGACCAGGCGATGACGCGGCCGTCCTTGAACACCGGCATCAGCATCAGCCAGTCGTTCTGGTGGCTGATCGCGCCGTTGACCGAGTACGGGTCGTTGGTGAGGAAGACGTCGCCTTCCTCGACCGTGCCGTCGTACCCCTGCATGAAGCCCCAGATGAACGAGCCGAACTGACCGACGACCATCTTGCCGTCGAGGTTCGCGATCATGGGAAATTCGTCGTGCTGTTCGCGGATGCCGGGCGACATGGCCGTGCGGAACAGCACGGTGTCCATTTCGTAACGGGCATTGCGCAGGGCGCTTTCGATGATGTCGATGGTGACGGAATCGACCTTCACCTTCTTCATCGGCTTCTTGTTGCGCTGAATGATCTTGGCGGGCATGTGCGTGTCTCCGGAAGAGTTGCGGCGGGCTGGCTGTTACTTGGCCTTACGGACGGCTTTCTTCACCGCTCGCTTGACCTTGGTGAGAGCCGCTTTCGGCTTCGCTGCGCCCGCCTTCTTCTTCGGCGCCTGGTAATTGTCGGGGTAGATCAGGATGTTGCCGTACGCATCCACCTTGCCGTGGTGCCGGGGCAGGATGACGGACGTCGAGTCCATTTCCATCACGATCGCCGGGCCGGCGATGCGATTGCCGGCCTTGAGCCTGGCGCGGTCGTAGACGATCGCGATGCAGTCCTTGCCGTCCATGTACGATTTCTGCTTGCCGACCGCGGCCGCAGCCGCATTCGCGCCGCCCTTCGCGATAACCTGCCGCTTGATGTTGATGCCCTTGCCCTGCACCACCGCGCGCAGTGCGACGAATTCGTGCTCGAGCGGCAGCGCGAACGTGAAGAGCCGCGTGTGCTCGGCGTCGAACGGACCCGTGATCGCGGTCAGGCCTTCCTTTTCGAGACGCTTCACGTCGACGTCGATCGTCAACCGCAGGCCCTGGCCGTGATAGCGCACGTCCACCTGGTAGCCGAACTCCATGTCCGCGGCGGCGACCTTTTCGTCCGCGAGGCCCTTGGCTGCGTCGACGGCCAATGCCTTGAGCTGCTTCGCGATATCCGTCGCGCTCGTTTCGGAGAACTTGCGGATGTACGTGCGCGAGGATTCGTCGCGCACCGCCGTCGTGGCGTCACCGAGCGCGCACAACACGCCGGGGCCCGGCGGAATGATCGACGGCCACGAACCGAGCAGTCGCGACAGTGCATTGGCGTGCAGCGGACCCGCGCCGCCGAACGCGATCAGCGCGTAGTCGCGCGGATCATGACCCTGCTCCACCGACACCAGGCGCAGCGCGCCGACCATGTTCTCGTTGACGATGTCGTAGATGCCGAGCGCGGCATCCTTGGGCGTTTTGCCGAGCGACTTGGCGATCTTCTCGACCGACTGTTGCGCCAGCGCCCGATCGAGCAGCATGTCGCCACCGAGGCGCTGCTGTTCCGGCAGGTAACCGAGCACGACGTTCGCGTCGGTGACCGTGGGTTCGGTGCCGCCCTTGCCATACGCGGCAGGACCCGGATCGGCACCGGCCGATTGCGGGCCGACACGCAGTGCGCCGGTGAGTTCGGGAACGTGGGCGATCGAACCGCCGCCCGCTCCGACCGTGCGGATGTCCACCGACGAGGCGCGCACCGTGACGTCGCCCACCGTGGTTTCACGCCGCAACCGCGGCTGGCCGTTCATGATCAAGGCGACGTCGGTCGAGGTGCCGCCCACGTCCACCGTGAGCAGGTTCGGGAACCCCGCCTGCACCGCCACCCAGAGCGCGCCCGTGACGCCGCCCGCCGGGCCCGACATCAGCAGGTTGACCGGGAAATCCTCGGCGCTTCTGGCCGAAGCGAGACCGCCATCGGAACGCAGGATGTGCAGCTTGACGCGCTTCGCCTTGGCGTCAAGTTTCGCCTGCAGGTTCTTGATGTACTTCTGCACGCGCGGACGCACGTAGGAATTGGCGACGGTCGTGACCGTCCGCTCGTACTCCTGCATTTCGGGCACGACTTCCGACGACAGCGACACCGGGATGCCAGGCAGGACTTCCTGCGCGATCTCCTTGATGCGGCGTTCGTGCTTGTCGTTGGCGAATGCGTTGATCAGCGAGACGGTGAGCGCTTCGATCTTCTTTGCGCCGAGGGCGCGCAGTTCGTCGCGCAGCTTCGCCTCGTTCAGCGCGGTGACGACGTCGCCCTTGGAGCCGACGCGCTCGTCCGCTTCGATCGTCAGCGCGAGCGGCGCCATCGGCAGCGACTTGTTGTAGATGACCCAGCCGCCGAGGCCGCCCGGCACGTAGCTGCGTGCGATCTGCAGCACCTGCCGATAGCCCCTGGTGGTGACGAGGCCCACGCGTGCACCGGTGCCGGTGAGCACCGTGTTGGTCGCAACAGTGGTGCCGTGCATGACGTGGTCGATCTCTTCGGCAGAGATCGCCGCGAGCCCGCAGACGCGCTCGATGCCGCGCAGCACGCCCTCCGACTGGTCGTGTGGCGTGGAGGACACCTTGGCCTTCCATGTCTGTCCCGTCTTTTCGTTCACCAGCAGCAGGTCGGTGAAGGTCCCGCCCACGTCGACGCCGAGTCGGTAAGTCATGCAGTCACCTGTTGTGTTCGTGGTCGTCAGGCCGCCGCGGTCGCCGGCCTCGGAAATCCGCCCGCCTTCACCAGCATGCCGGGCACATTGCGCCCGAGCTGCTCCTGCAGCCACTTGCCGGTTTCGATCGCGGCATCGAGCGAAACGCCGGTCTGGTAACCGGCGCGATGCAGCTGATAAAGCAGGTCTTCGGTCGCGATGTTGCCCGTGGCCGCCGGTGCGAAGGGACAGCCCCCAATGCCGCCGAGGCTGGCATCGAGCGTGCGCACGCCCGCCTGCAACGCGGCGAACGCGTTGGCAAAGCCCGTGTTGCGCGTGTTGTGAAAGTGACAGCGCAGCGGAATGCCGGGCACCGCTTCGCGCACTCGCGAAACGATCTCCGTAACCTGCGTGGGAACGCCGACGCCGATGGTGTCGGCCAGCGCGATCTCGAACGGCCGTGCCTCGGCCACGCGCGTGGCGACCTCGACGACTCGTGCCACCGCGATTTCACCCTCGAACGGACAACCGAACGCCGCCGAGACCGTCACCTGGGCCCGCAGGCCCGCCTGTTCCGCCGCACGCGCGATGTCGAGCCACGCCGCGATGGATTCTTCTGTCGAGACGCCCTGGTTGCGACGATTGAACGTGTCGCTGGCGACCACCGCCATGCCGATCTCGTTGCAACCCGCCGCAATCGCCCGCTCGAAACCCCGGCGGTTGAGCACGAGGCCGATGAAGTGCGCGCCGGACGGCGGTGCGCCGAGTGCCTGCAGCACGGCCTCGGCGTCGGCCATCTGCGGCACCTTCTTCGGATTGACGAAACTCGCAACCTCGACGCGGCGCAGTCCAGCCGCCAGCGCGCGACGAATGAACTCGACCTTGGCAGCCGTCGGGAACACGCCGGGCTCGCTCTGCAACCCATCGCGGGGACCGACTTCGACGATGTCGACGTGCGTGCTCATGGGGGCTTCCGGTCGCGG
The DNA here is from genome assembly GCA_049687035.1 of Steroidobacteraceae bacterium. Classification (GTDB taxonomy): domain Bacteria; phylum Pseudomonadota; class Gammaproteobacteria; order Steroidobacterales; family Steroidobacteraceae; genus RPQJ01. Next base: position 3,836 of record JBAVIQ010000588.1, on the reverse strand, counting down.
CTAAAACATATCTAATGTATATTAATATAACATTTGACCCGGGCGTGCACGGCCAAGGTTAAGAACCATGCTCAGCGAATACAAGGCGATCCCCACGGTGACCCCCAAGGTGACTACATGACTGGTCCAGCCCCGGGCCCGCTCGCCGGGCTGCGCGTGATCGAACTCGGCACCCTGCTCGCCGGTCCCTTCTGCGGCCAGCTGCTCGGCGACTTCGGCGCCGAAGTGATCAAGGTCGAACCGCCGGGCCAGGGCGACCCGATGCGGGTCTGGGGTCGCGAGAAGGCGCACGGCAAGTCGCTGTGGTGGCCCGTGGTGGCCCGCAACAAGAAGGCGATCACGCTCGACCTGCGCCAGCCCGAAGGCCAGGAAATCCTGAAGTCGCTGGTGGCGGAATCGGACTTCCTGCTCGAGAACTTCCGCCCTGGCACCATGGAGAAATGGGGCCTCGGCTGGCCGGAACTCTCGGCCATCAACCCGAAGCTGATCATGATCCGCGTCTCCGGCTTCGGCCAGACCGGGCCGTACTCGCGGCAGGCCGGCTTCGGCGCCATTGGCGAGGCGATGGGTGGCCTGCGCTACGTGGTCGGCGACCCCACCACTCCCCCTTCGCGCATGGGTATCTCGATCGGCGACTCGCTCGCCGCGACGTTCGCCTGCATCGGCGCGCTCACGGCGCTGCACCACCGGCACATGACGGGCCGCGGCCAGGTCATCGATTCGGCGATCTACGAGGCCGTGCTCAACATGATGGAGTCGCTGGTCACCGAATACGACAAGGCCGGCTTCATCCGCGAGCGCACCGGCGCGATCCTGCCGAACGTCGCACCCTCCAACGTCTACAAGACGCAGGACGGCCTGGTCCTGATCGCCGCCAACCAGGACACGGTCTTTTCGCGCCTTGCCGCCGCCATGGGACAACCGGGTCTTGCGACCGAGCCTCGGTATGCCACCCACAGCGCCCGCGGCGCCAACCAGCAGGAACTCGACGCGCTGGTCGAAGGCTGGACGCAGCAGTTCACCACGCACGACGTTCTGGCACTGATGGATGAGCACGGCGTCCCCGCCGGCCTGATCTACCGCGCCCCCGAGATGCTGGACGACCCGCACTTCAAGGCGCGCGAAGCCATTGTCACCGTGCCGCACCCGGACTTCGGCGACCTGCGCATGCAGAACGTCGCGCCGAAGCTGTCGGAAACGCCGGGCAGCGTTCGCTCCCCGAGTCCCGACCTCGGGCAGCATAATGACGAGGTGTTCCTTAAGTTGCTCGGGTTGGCAGCCGAACGCTACGCCGACCTGAAGTCCCGCAAGGTGATCTGACGCCCGATGGCGAGCCTCGACGAAAACTACGCTGGCGGCGGCTTCGGCCACGCACTGCAGCCTGGCCAGCGGCCTGCGCTGATCGTCGTCGACTTCGTCATGGCTTACCTCAAACCTGGCTCGCCGCTCTATGCGGGCGTCGAGACGACTCGCGACGCCTGTGCAGTGCTGTTGCAAGCGGCGCGCGATGCCGGCATCCCTGTGCTGCACACCAATGTGCGTTTCCAGGCGGGTGGTCGCGACGGCGGCGTCTTTTTCCGCAAGCTCCCGGCCCTCGGCTGTTTTGCCGAGGGTGCCGACCCCGAGCTTTCCCGGTTCGACCCGGCACTCGAGCCCGCTGCTGGCGAAACCGTGATCACCAAGCAGTACGCCAGCGCCTTTTTTGGCACCACGCTGTCGTCCACGCTCACGGCCCTGGGCGTCGACACCCTGCTGATCGCAGGGGTCAGCACCAGCGGTTGCATCCGGGCCACCGCGCTCGACGCCTGCCAGCACGGCTTCATTCCCTGGGTGGTGCGCGATGCGGTCGGCGACCGGCACCCGGCGCCCCACGAAGCCAACCTTTTCGACCTGCAGGCCAAGTACGCCGAGGTCGTGAGCCTGGCGACGGCCAGACGCTACCTGTCCGGACTGGCGGCGTTACAATGCGCGGCACCATGACCCATAGCCCCGAGAGGCCGATGATGAAGAAAGCGAATCTCGTGTTGATGGCTGCCTTTGCTGCGGCCGGGCTCGTCGGCGTGGCCGGCGGCTCGTTGCTGCCCGTTTCGGCCGCTGTCGCGGCCGAGAAGGAAAAGCCCGCGGCCAAGCAGAAGCTGAGCCCGACAGTGCAGAAGCCGCTCGTCGCGGCGCAGAACGCCATGACCGCCAAGAACTGGGACGAAGCCCTGCTCCAGATCCAGGCGGCGCAGGCGGTCGAGCCCAAGACGCCGTATGACGCTTTCATGGTCGATGAGCTCGGGTGGTACATCTACCTGCAGAAGAAGGACTACGTGAAGTCCGCCGAAATCCTCGAGCGCACGCTCGCCTCGGGCATGGTCTCCGATGCCGACAAGCCGCAGCGGCTGCGCGCACTCACGCAGATGAACCTGCAGAACAAGCAGTACGACAAGGCGATCACGAACGGGACCGAGTACCTGAAGCTCAACCCGAAGGATGAGGAGATCGCCCTGTCACTAGCGCAGGCCCGCTACCTGTCGAACGACTTCAAGGGTGCCAAGGCTGCCTCCGAGCAGCTCGTCGCCTCGAGCCCGAAGCCGGCCGAAGCGGCCCTGCTGCTCGCCCTGCGCTCGAACTACGAGCTCAAGGACGAACCCGGCATCATGCGTTCGCTCGAAGGCCTCGTGCGCTTCTACCCGGCGCCGAAGTACTGGGAAGACCTGCTCAATGCGCAGCTCTACCGCACCAAGGACGACCGCGGCCTGCGCTCCCTCTACCGCCTGATGAACGACACCAGCACGCTCGACAAGGGCGAGGAATACGCTGAGATGGGCAGCACGCTCCTCAACGGCGGTTTCCCGAACGAAGCCAAGCAGGTTCTCGAGCGCGGCATGTCGGCGAACCTGCTCAAGGGCGATTCGAAGGCGCGCGCACAGGCGGACCTCGAGCGTGCCCGCGCTGGCGCGACCGCCGACGCCAAGGACGTGGGCACCGCGGGAGCGCAACTCGCGGCGGCGAAGACCGGCACGCAGATGGTCGCGATCGGCAAGCTGTACTTCAGCATGGGCGACTATGCCAACGCCGTCGACGCGATCCAGAAGGGCCTCGCGAAGGGCAGCGTGGCCGATGCCGACGACGCGAACATGCTGGCGGGTGTGGCCAATTCCCGCCTCGGCAAGCTGCCCGAAGCCCGCGCCGCGTTCGACGCGGTCAAGGCACCGGCACTCGCCGACATCGCCAGGCTGTGGAAGGTCAAGCTCGATACGGCGGCTCCCGCCACCACCGGCTGAGCGGACCGCTCGATCGTCACTGGGCCCCGCGGGTTACCAGCCTGCGGGGCCCTTTTCGTGGGCAGCACTTGCGGGAAATCCACCGTGGCGACCCTGCAGCAGATCAGTGATTTCATGGCGGAATCGTTTCCGCAGAGCAAGGTGTCGATCGAAGCCGTCGACGCGGTCTCCGCCACCGTGCGGCACAAGATCGGGATCGACGAACTCCGACCAGGCGGCACAGTCGCCGGCCCTGTGCTCATGGCCGTTGCGGACGCCGCACTTTACGTTGCGATCTTCGGCCGACTCGGCATCATCCCGCTCGCCGTGACGACGAGCCTCACCGTCAACTTCCTGCGCAAACCCGCGTCGGGCCAGGACATCGTCGGCGTGTGCAAATTGATGAAGGCCGGCCGCTCGCTCGCGGTTGGTGAGGTGTGGCTCTACTCGGCTGGGAGCGATGAGCCGGTGGCGCATGCCGTCGGCACGTATGCGCTGCCGCGTTGAGCGCGGCCGGATCGGCGACGCGGATTGAGCGATGGCGTCGAGTCGGACGCCCGCAGAGCAATGGCGCGTGGTTCCGTAGTC
>JBAVIQ010000587.1:0-23607 GCA_049687035.1 Steroidobacteraceae bacterium | reverse complement strand
GCTCGGACCGCTTGGCGACCCGCTCGTAGCGCTTCTTCAGCACGTCGCGCGTTTCCACCCAGGTCTTGTCGGTGAGCATCAGCGAGAGCGCATCGTTCTTGACGCGCTTGCGCCAGAGTTCGTCGAGCTCGTCCCTGGACGCGGGCCAAGGCGCGTGCTCGCGGTCGAACTCGAAGGACTCGTCGACTTTGAAATCGGGCTCCGTGTCGAGCAGCTTGATCGCGTAGGCCATGCGCTCGCGGTTGCGGCTCTGGAACCGGTTGAAGATCGCGAAGGCGGGCTCGAGCTTGCCGGTCGTGATGGCGTCGTCGAGCTCGTAGCGGTACTTCTCGAATTCCTGGATGTCGCTCGCCAGGAAGTAGCTGCGGCTGCCGTCGATCGATTCCAGGTAGCGGTCGAGCACCAGCGACGAGACCGGGTCATTGACCGGGGCCTGCCGGTAGTGCGAGCGCTCGAACATGCTGCTCACGAGCCGGGCAACCTTGGCATGCCGCTCGGTCGGCGCGAAATCGGTGGTGGTCGTCGCATTGGCCGTGGCCGTCGGCGACCGGGCCGTTCCGAGCAGCAGCGTGCCTACGGCGAGGAGCAGGGCGACCAGCACCGCCGCGCCGGCGCGGTTGACCCCGCGGCGGGCTGCAGGGGCGGGTGACGACGGGGACGGCCCCTGTTCAACAGGCTGATACACTTGAAAATTCCTTGGCGGACATCGGACTGAACGGCGGACGCAAAGGGCTCCGCCGGAACGCTAGGCTAGAGACACCCCGGCACCCAAGCAAGGGCCGGAACCACCCCGGAGCGATTGAATCCGTGCGACCCCTCACTGTATTGACTGCCATCGTGCTCGGATCGTCGGTGGCGACGACTTTCGGCCTGGGCGCGACGCTGATCGTGTTCCTGGTGCTGTCGGGTGAAACCCCGCGTTTCCGCGAAGAGTTGCCGCTGCTGGCAGTGTACGTGGCCATCTTCGTCGGTTTGACAGCGCTCGCGGCAGTCAGTTTCATCGGCCAGGCCCGCGAAACCGCCTGGCGGCACTGGGCGGTCGGGGCGATGTGGGTCGCGTTGGCTGGCCTCGCGGCGTTGTACGCCTGGACCCGCGGCTCACCCCCGTGACGAGGAACCCCACCTGCCAAGGATACCCCACGACGCGACGATGACGAGCGGTCCGAGCGCGAGCACCCAGGAATACCAGCGCAGGGTGGCCAGTCCGCGCAAGTAACCGCCGAAGAACGCCGCCGCACCGCCGCCGGCGTATCTGCCGAGCACGAACACGCCCGTGATGTGCACGAGGAACGGCAACACCAACAGGCCGAACACCAGCGCGGAGAGCAGCCAGATCTTGTCGCGGCGCGGATTCATCACGGTCTCGTCCAGTGTCCATGGATCGGTCGCGGGGACCGATGCCTGAGCGTGAGGGCCCGATCGTGAGGGTAATACGCACCGGCCGCAAGACCCGTCATTGAGTATCATCGGGGATCGTGGCGCACAGGGCAGCCGGGGGCCGCAGCACATGCAGAAAGTACGGACCGCGGTCATCGGCGTGGGTTACCTGGGCCGGTTTCACGCGCAGAAATACGCGGCGCTGCCCGAAGCGGAACTCGTCGCCGTCGTCGACGCGAGCGCCGGCAACCGCGAGCAAGTCGCCGCCGAAACCGGTTGCCGTGCGGTGGCAGACTATCGGGACATCCTCGGCGAGATCGATGCGGTGAGCATCGCCACGCCGACGCCCCTGCATTATCCGATCGCGAAGGAGTGCCTCGATCGCGGCATCCACGTGCTCGTCGAAAAGCCGATCACCACGACGCTCGCGGAAGCCCGCAGCCTCGTCGACACGGCTGCACGCGTCGGCCGCGTCCTGCAGGTGGGTCACCTCGAGCGTTTCAACGCCGCCATCCTGGCCCTGGCCGGCACGCTCGGCACGCCGCGCTTCATCGAGACCCACCGGCTGGCGCCATTCAAGGAACGTGGCACGGACGTCAACGTCGTGCTCGACCTCATGATTCACGACATCGACCTGATCCAGAGCCTGGTCGGCGCGCCGATCGTGTCGATCGATGCCGTGGGCGCGTCGGTGTTCTCGGCCGGTCTCGATATCGCCAATGCCCGCATCCGTTATGCCAACGGCTGCGTGGCGAACACGACGGCGAGCCGCGTCAGCATGAAGATGGAGCGCAAACTGCGCCTGTTCCAGGATGATGCGTACATCTCGATCGATCTGCAGCAGAAAGTGCTCACGATCGTGCGCAAGCCGCCCGCGGGCTCGGAAGGGCCGAAGGGGCAGGTGCTGATCGAGGAGCGCACGTACGACCAGGGCGACGCGCTGAAGTTCGAGATCGAGGCGTTCCTCCGGTCCATTCGCGAAGGCACGCCACCGGTGGTCAGCGGCGAGGACGGTCTGCGCGCGCTGGAGACGGCCACCAAGATCACCCAGATGGTGCAGGACGACGCACGCCTATGACGCGACGGTACTACGCTGGCGCGGACTTCCGCCGCGCGCTCTCGATCGAGGAGTTGCGGCGGGTCGCGCAGAACCGGCTGCCGCGGTTCGAAATGGAGTATCTCGAAGGCGGCGCCGAGGACGAAGTGTCCCTGAAGCGCAACCGCTCGATTTTCGAGCGCATTACGTGGCTGCCACGCATGCTCGTCGGCACGGGCCTGCCGGACCTGTCGCGCGAAGTGCTCGGCGACTCGCTGCACCTGCCGCTGATCATCGCGCCCACGGGTTTCAACGGGATGGTGTGGCCGCAGGGCGATCTGGCGCTGGCCAAAGCAGCCGACAACGCGGGGATCGCCTTTACGCTCAGCACCGTCAGCAATTACGACGTCGTCGCGCTGAATCCGCAGCTGCAGCGGCCGTCGTGGTTCCAGCTCTATCCGCTGAAGGACCAGAAGACGTCCGACCGCCTGATCGAACGCGCGCAGGCGGCGGGCTGCGACAAGCTCGTCGTGACGGTCGACGTGCCGGCGCTCGGCGCGCGCGAGTGGGACCAGCGCAATTATTCGCGCCCGCTCAAGCTGAGTCCGTCGAGCGTGCTCGATGTCCTGCTGCATCCGCGCTGGCTGTGGCAGGTGATGCTGCCCAATGGCGCCCCGGAGTTTTCGAACCTGACCGAATTCCTGCCCGCAGGCGCGCGATCGGCCCTGCAGGGCGTGCGGTTCATGGGCACGCAGATCAACCCGACGCTCGCCTGGGCCGACATTGAACGCATGCGCGGCCGCTGGAAGGGCAAGCTGGTGCTGAAGGGCATCCTCTGCGTCGAGGACGCGAAGCGCAGCGTGGAGGCGGGCGCCGATGGCATCGTGCTCTCGAATCACGGTGGACGGCAGCTCGATTCGTGCGCGACTGGCATAGAGCTCGTCGGCCAGTGCGCGGCGGAGGTGGGCGACCGGTTGTCGATCATCGTGGACGGCGGGTTTCGTCGCGGGTCGGACGTGCTCAAGGCCGTCGCGCTCGGGGCCGACGCCGTGATGCTGGGACGCGCAGCCCTTTATGGCCTGGCAGCGGGTGGCGAAGCAGGCGTTGCCCACGCGCTCAGCCTGCTGCGCGTCGAGATGGAGCGCGCGATGACGCTGCTCGGCTGTCACACCCTCGACGAACTCGGTCCGCACCTGATCAGGGCATGATTGCAGTATGAAAGCACTCGTCTGCCATGCACTTACCGGCATCGAAGGTCTGCGGCTCGAGCAGGATTGGCCAGAGCCCGCGCTCACGCCGGGATCGGTGCTGATCGACGTCGCAGCGACGGCTTTGAATTTTCCCGACGTGCTGATGCTGCGCGGGCTGTACCAGGAGCGGCCGCCGCTGCCGTTCATCCCGGGTCTTGAACTCGCGGGTGTGATAGCCGCGGTCGGCGAGGGCGTGACGCGCCACAAGGTGGGCGATCGCGTCGTCGCATACTCGGGTGGCGGCGCTGCCGCGGAACGCGCCGTCGTCCGGCAGGAGCGCTTGCTGCCGATGCCCTCTACGCTCGGCTTCGAGCAGGCGAGCGGCATCTGCCTCACGTACTTCACGAGCTACCACGCGCTGAAGCAACGCGCGCAGCTGGCGGCTGGCGAGACGATGCTGGTGCTGGGTGCGGCGAGCGGCGTCGGCACGACAGCCATCGAACTGGCCAAGCAGATGGGCGCTCAAGTGATCGCAGCCGCGAGCACCGATGCCAAGCTCGAGGTCGCGCGCGGCATCGGCGCGGACCACCTGATCAACTACTCCACGCAGGACCTGCGCGAACGGATCAAGGAGATCACCGGCGGCAAAGGCGTGGACGTCGTTTACGACGCCGTCGGCGGGCCGTATGCCGAGCCTGCGGTGCGCAGCCTGGCCTGGAAGGGACGGTACCTCGTGGTCGGATTCGCGGCGGGGGACATCCCGAAGATTCCAATGAACCTGCTGTTGCTGAAGGGGGCGGCCCTCGTGGGCGTGTTCTTCGGCAGCTTCGCGCAGCGCGAGCCGCAGGTGCAGCTGCAGAACGTGCGCGAACTCTGGCAGCTGTTCGAGGCCGGCAAGCTGCGACCGGTCGTGGGCGAGGTCCACCCGCTGGCCGACTATCCGGAAGCTTTCGCAGCGCTGGAACAGCGGCGCGCGGTGGGAAAGGTCGTGCTGCGCACGACCTGACCCTGACCCCTTCCTCACGCTGCCCCGATCTCTTCCAGCTCCGCGTGCACTTCGAGCCAGCGCTCCTCGGTGTCGCCCAGCTCAGTGATGACTTCGGCGCACCGGCGGCTCGTGGACTGCACGTCCGCGGGCGGAGTCTGCGCGTAGAAGTCAGCGTCCGCGAGTCTGGTCTCGAGTGCCTTGCGCTCGGCCTCGAGCTTCGACATCCGGGCCTCGAGCTGCGTCGACTCCTTCAGCAACGGACGACGGCGTGCGAGTTTCTGCTGACGTTGCGCGGCCGCCGTCTCGCGCTGTGCCTTCCGGTTCTCTTTCAATTCGGCCGTGCCCGCGGCGGCCGCGTCCTGCAGTGCTGATTCACGCCGCGCCGTCAGCCAGGCCAGGTAATCCTCGAGATCGCCGTCGAATGGAACGGCGCGGCCGTCGGCCACGAGCATGAAACTGTCGCAGATGGTGCGCAGCAGCGCACGATCGTGCGACACGAGCACCAGGCTGCCCTCGTAGCCGGCCAGCGCCCGCGTCAAGGCATGGCGCATTTCGAGGTCGAGGTGGTTGGTGGGCTCGTCGAGCAGCAGCAGGTTCGGCCGCTTGCGCACGAGTAGAGCCAGCGCCAGCCGGGATTTCTCGCCGCCGGAGAACGGTTCGACCGGCGCGTCGGCCATCCCGCCGCGGAAGTCGAAACCGCCGAGGTAATTGCGCAGGTCCTGCTCGCGCGACCGCGGGTCCTGCCGGATCAAATGGCGCAGCGGTGACTCGTCACCACGCAGCTGTTCGACCTGGTGCTGCGCGAAGTACCCCGTTGCCAGCCCTTGGCCTGCGACGCGTCGGCCTGCCAGCAGCGGTTGTCCTCCGGCGAGCGACTTGATCAGCGTGGACTTGCCTGCGCCGTTCGGGCCGAGCAGGCCGAGTCGAGTGCCAGGACGCAGCGACAGCTGCACGTTGCGCACGACCACGCGGTCGCCATAGCCAAGAGCCGCGTCTTCGAGCGTCAGCAGGGGATCCGGCGCACGCAGTGGCTCGGGGAATTCGAAATCGAACGACGAATCGACGTGCGCGGCTGCAATGTGTTCCAGGCGGTCGAGCGCCTTGAGGCGGCTCTGCGCCTGCCGCGCCTTGCTCGCCTTCGCACGGAACCGTTCGACGAAGCTCGTCATGTGCGCGATCTCGCGCTGCTGCTTCTCGAACATCGCCTGCTGCACGGCGAGACGCGCGGCGCGTTGCGTCTCGAACGCGCTGTAATTGCCGGTGTAGAGCGTGAGCACGCCGCGCTCGAGGTGAGCGACGTGCGTGACGGTGCCGTCGAGGAAGTCCCGGTCGTGCGAGACCAGCAGCAGCGTGCCGCGGAAGCCCGCGAGCCAGCGCTCGAGCCAGACGACGGCGTCGAGGTCGAGGTGGTTGGTGGGCTCGTCGAGCAGCATCAGGTCGGCCCGGCTCACCAGGGCTTGCGCCAGGTTCAGGCGCATGCGCCAGCCGCCTGAGAAATCGGCGACCGGCCGCTCGAGGTCCGCCGTCTCGAAGCCGAGACCCGCGAGCAGGGCAGCGGCCCGGGCCCGGGCGCTGTAACCGTCGATCGCTTCCAGCCGGACGTGCAACTCTGCGAGCGCGCGGCCATCGTGCGCTGCGTCGGCGGCTGCGATCGCCCGCTCGACGCGCCGCAGTTCCTCGTCGCCGTCGAGCACGAATTCGATCGCGGCCTGTGGCAAGGGCGGCGTTTCCTGCGCGACCGAGGCCACCCGCCAGTCACGCGGCACCAGGCAGTCACCGGCCTCACTCTGGATCTCGCCGCGCAGGAGCGCGAACAGGCTCGATTTGCCGCTGCCGTTGGCGCCTACGACGCCGACCCGCCAGCCGGCGTGGATCTGCAGCGAGGCGTCCTCGATCAGTCGGCGTACGCCGCGCGTCAGGGTGAGTTGCCGGAACTGGATCAAGGGCGGGCTGTCACAGGAGGGGCGCGCATTCTCCCACTTTGGCGGCAGGGGGCGAAGTGCGGCACAATTCACGACCAGTCAGCTTGCCCGGCCGTCCGCCGGGCCCCGGAGTCACCGATCCGATGTCCCGTATCCGTTCAGCATTGGCGCTCGTCGCGCTGGGCTTTTTCGCCGTTGCCGGCCATGCACAGACGAGCCCCGCCGTTTCGACGATCGTCGCTTTCAGCCTCTCGAACCCCGTTGGCAACCTCGTGCAGGGAGCAGACGGCGCCCTGTACGGTGTCGCGAGCCCGGCCACGTCGATCACCGGCGGCGTCATCTATCGCACCACGCTCGACGGCTCCGACGTTCGCACGCTTTATCAACTCAAGGCGGATGATGCGCTGTCACCGGCCGGCGGCCTGGTGCTGGCCAGCGATGGCCTGCTGTACGGCACGACCAAGTTCGGCAAGGCCGGGCAACTCGATGGGGCAGGCACGATTTTCAAGATCGCGGCGGACGGCACCGGCTTCCAGGTCATCCATCGGTTCGCGGCGGTCACGTCGACGAACCAGGACTCGAACCCGATCAACACCAACGGTGCGTACCCGGAGGCGGAACTCGTCGAAGGCGCGGACGGCTACCTGTACGGTGCGGCACGCGCGGGCGGGCCGAACGGCACCGGAACGATCTTCAAGATCTCGCGCGACGGCACCGATTTCAGGCTGCTCTACAGTTTTGCCGCAGTGACCTCAAGCTCCACTTCCGGCCTCACCGTGACGGTCGACGGCGCGGCGCCGACGGGTCCGCTCGTGCCGGGCACCGACAACTTCTTCTACGGCACGACTTCGCAGGGCGGCACGAACGGCCGCGGCACGGTCTTCCGCATCGCATTCGACGGCACGGGTTTCCAGGTGCTGCATCACTTCAGCGCGACCACCACCGACACCACGACGGGGCTGCTCGAGAACGCGGACGGAGCCACCCCGCTTGGGGGCCTGCTCGACGGTGGCGACGGGTTCTTCTACGGCATGGCCGCTCAGGGTGGCACCGATGGCAACGGCGTCATCTTCGCGATCCCGGCGGACGGCTCCACGTTCACCGTGCTGCATTCCTTCACGGGTGCGGACGGCGCACGTCCGGTCGCGGAACTGATGGTTGCAAGCAGCGGCAAGCTCTACGGCGTCACGTCGTCGGGCGGTGTGAACACGGCGGGCACCACGACGACGCTCGGGACGATCTTCTCGATCGACCGGGCGGGCACCAGTTTCTCGCGACTCTACAGCTTCGATGGCAAGGATGGCTCGGTGCCGTCGAGCAAGTTGCTCGAGACGGCGACAGGCATATTTGTCGGCACCGCCACCGGTACCGGCAGTTGCAGCTACGGCACGGTCTTCCGCTACAGCCTCGCGGGTGACACCGTGACTGGCAATACCAGGTGCGGCCAGAAGAAGAACAACAACAGTGGCGGTGGCTCCGCCGGGTTTGCGGTGCTCCTGCTGTTCGCGGGGCTCGGCCTGCTGAGGCGTTGGGCGGTCTGATCGTTCGCATACGCAGAGGGGCAGCCGATGACCAGCGAGGGATTGCATCACCGGACCTGCTGCCTCTGTGAGGCAATGTGCGGCATCCTGGTCGAGCACCGCGACGGGGAGGTGCTCTCGATCAAGCCGAATCGCGACGACGTCCTGAGCCGCGGACACATCTGCCCGAAGGCCGTCGCACTCAAGGACCTGCACGAGGATCCTGATCGGCTACGCACGCCGTTGCAGCGCACGCCAGGCGGCTGGCAGGAGATCTCCTGGGCCGCGGCATTCGACGAGATCGCAGCGCGCATCGGTGACATCCGCGCACGGCACGGCAACGACGCGGTCGCGATCTACGCCGGCAACCCGACAGTGCACAACCTCGGCGCGATGCTCGGCATCGGCGATTTCATCCGCGCCTTACGCACGAAGAACCTGTATTCCGCCACCAGCGTCGACCAGTTGCCGCACATGGTGGCGTCATGGGCGTTGTTCGGACACCAGTTCCTCATGCCCGTGCCGGACGTCGATCGCACGCAGTTGTTCGTCTGCATCGGCGGCAACCCGGTCGCGTCTGCAGGCTCGATCATGGGAGCCCCCGGTTTCGAGAAACGCATCGAGGCGCTGCGTGCGCGGGGAGGGCGGTTCGTCGTCATCGATCCGCGGCGCACCGAATCCGCGGCCATTGCGGACGAGTACCTCGGCATCCGGCCCGGCACCGACGTCTATCTATTGCTCGCCCTGCTGCACGAAGTGTTCAAGCGGGGGCGGATCGAGCTGGCGCATCTCGCGCCACACGTCGACGGCCTCGATGCCCTGCGCCAGGCCGTCCTCGAGTTCGATCCACAGGTGCTTGCGGCTCGCACGAGCCTGCCGCTTTCGAGGATCGCCGCGCTCGCGCATGACCTGGTGGCCGAGCCGCGCGCACTCGTCTATGGCCGGGTGGGCGCGTGCACGCAGGAGTTCGGCGGCCTCACGCTGTGGCTCATCTATTGCCTCAATGCAGTCACCGGGCACCTCGATCGCGAAGGCGGCATGATGTTCGCCGAACCGGCCGTGGACCTGACGCGCGCGTACGGCTCGCGCGGCCACTACGGCAGGTTTCACTCGCGCGTGCGCAAGCTGCCGGAATTCTCGAACGAGCTGCCCGTGGCGGCGCTGGCGGAAGAGATCACGACGCCAGGCCAGGGGCAGGTGCGCGCGTTGTTCACGTTCGCGGGCAATCCAGTGCTGTCCACGCCCAACGGTGGACAGCTCGACACGGCGCTCGAGCAACTCGAGTTCATGGTGTCGATCGACCTGTACCTGAACGAATCGTCGCGCCATGCGCACCTCATCCTGCCGCCGACGAGTCCGCTCGAGCGCAGTCACTACGACATCGCGTTGAGCAGTTTCGCGGTGCGCAACGTCGCCAAGTATTCGCCGCCACTGTTCCCGAAGCCCGCGGGTTCGCTGCACGATCACGAGATTCTCGCGCAGATTGCGCAACGCCTGCGCCTGGCGCCGGGTTCCGTGTCGGGGCGCGTGTCGCTCAAGGTCAAAGACGCAATGGCGCGGCGCCTCGGTCCGGACGGCACGCTCGACTGGATGCTCAAGACGGGGCGTTACGGCGTACCCGATGCCGGCAAGATGAAATTGCTGGGCGCGCTGCCTGGCTTCGGCGCCTTGCGCGAACTCATGCGCGCGACCGATCGTCGTCCGGTGGGCCTGACCCTGCAGCGCCTGCTCGATGCGCCGAACGGTGTTGACCTCGGTGCGCTCGAGACGGCGTTTCCCCGTCGTATCGCGACGCCGAACCGTCGCATCGATCTCGCCCCCGCCATGTTCGTCGCGGACCTGGGCCGTGCCGCGGCTGCGCTCGACGAGCCGGTGCCGTCGTTGTCGTTGATCGGCCGGCGCCACGTGCGCAGCAACAATTCATGGCTGCACAACAGCCAGCGCCTGGTGAAAGGCAAGCCGCGCTGCACGCTCATGCTGCACCCGGATGACGCAGCGGAGCGAGGCCTCATCGACGGCGCGATCGCGCGTGTCAGTTCGCGGGTGGGGATGGTCGAAGTGGCTGTGGAAATCACACCTGACATTCAGCCGGGCGTGGTGAGCCTGCCGCACGGTTGGGGTCATGGCCGCGCCGGTGTGCGGCTCGGCATCGCGAGTGCCCACGCCGGCGTGAGCATCAACGACCTGATCGACGATCGCCGTATCGATGCGCTCACGGGCACGGCGGTGCTGAACGGCACGCCGGTCGACGTCGTCGCGATTCCCTCGTTAGAGATTGTCACTGGCACGACTGCGGCGTAAGGCTGTCTTCGAGTACTCGATTTCAGGTGACGGGCGACGACCGAGCCACCTGACGACTGCGATCGCTCGCAACCCGTCTGTCGTGACACGAAAAAACGGACGACCCGGGACGATTCAATTCGGCACGGGTGAACGTTGGGGGAGGGCACGATGAGCAGCGACCAAGCGACCTCAGGTGATGCGGTCCATGCGGATCCGGTTGCGGCGCCTGAGCGGTCCCCCTTGAAGCTCGCGCTGATGGGTCTCGCCGGCGCCAGCATCGAGTGGTACGACTTCCTGCTCTATGGCACCGCGGCGGCACTGGTATTTCCGACGGTGTTTTTCCCCGCGAACATGCCGCCCTTCGTCTCGCTGATCGCGTCGCTCAGCACCTTTGCCGTGGGTTTCGTGGCGCGACCGTTTGGGGCCGTTCTGTTTGGTCACATGGGCGACCGGGTGGGCCGCAAGGCAACGCTGGCCACGGCCCTGGTCCTGATGGGCGTCGCGACGACGCTCATCGCCTTCTTGCCGTCCTACCGGTCCGCGGGCGTCTTCTCGTCACTCGCCTTGGTGCTGCTGCGGCTGCTGCAAGGTCTTGCCGTTGGTGGTCAATGGGGCGGAGCAGCGCTGCTCGCCACCGAGAGCGCACCCAAGGGGAGACGCGGCTGGTACGGCGGCATCGCCCAGGCCGCTCCTGCCGTGGGTGTACTGCTGGCCAACGTTGCCTTTCTCGCGGCCAGCGGTTCGATGTCGCCCGAAGCGTTCCTGGCCTACGGCTGGCGTATTCCGTTCCTCTTGAGCGTCGTGCTGGTCGGCCTCGGGCTGTACGTGCATTTTCGAGTCGAGGAGACGCATGCCTATCGCAAGCTGCAGCTCCCCGTTCCGTCACCGGCCGATGCGCCTGCCGACCCTGCTGTCCTGGGAATGAATGCGCACGCGGCCCAGCCGCTGCCCCGACGCCCCTCGCCGATCATCGAGGCCCTGCGCATGTATCCGGGACGGATCCTGCTGGCGGCTGGAGTCTTCGTCCCGTCCAATGCGGGTTTCTACCTTGGGATCACGTACGTGGTGGCCTATGGTACGAGTGCTGCGGGGTTGCAGCTGCCGCGCAGCATCATGCTCGGAGCGGTACTGATCAGCAGCGTTGTCTCCATACCGGTCGGTCTTCTGGCGGGCAATCTGTCAGATCGTTACGGACGTCGCCGCGTCATCATGACGGGCGTCATGCTACTGAGCGTCTCGACGTTCGCGATGTTTGCACTGATCGAGACGCGCTCGTTCCTGTGGATCAGCGTGGCGCTGGCGGTCTCCGGATCACTCACTAACGTGATCTATGCTCCGCTGGCCGCAATGTTCGCGGAGCTCTTCGATACCCGCGTGCGCTACTCGGCGATGTCGCTGGCCTATCAATTGGCGGCGATTGCCGGCGGGGCTGTCACACCCATCCTCGCAACCAGTCTGTATGCCAGGTATCACACGAACGTGTGGATAGCGACCTACATGGCTGTCACGTGCGCCGTGGCGTTGGCGTGTGTCATCCGACTCAAGGAAACCGTTGCGCGGGACCTCGAGGAACCGAGTCCCTTGCCGATGGCTGTCGTCGTCAGCAACTGAGCACGGGCAGACCCGCGCCAAAGAAAAAGGCTCTCTTGCGAGAGCCTTCGTCTTTGCGGATGGTGGAGGCGGCGGGAATCGAACCCGCGTCCGCAAGCCCTACATTCCAGGACCTACATGCTTAGCCGTCTTTTTGATTCTCGTCGTTCACTACCCAAGCGGCAGGGAAGATGACCGACCAGCTCAGGAACGTTTTAGCGAGCCAGCCCTCAGCACACTGGACACGCGAGCTTGTGAGCGCGTCCCCCGGGTCTGGATGCACAAGCACATGCCAGTCGGGGGTTAAGCGGGATTAAGCCGCTAGAGCGTAGTTGTCGTCGTTGGCAACTAATAGTTTGCAAGTAGTTTAACGAGGTATCTTGCACCTCGGCATGCACATGGAGTTTCGCGACCCACGTCGAAACCGGTCGCCCCCTAGTGAACGACGCCAGTGTAGGGGCAATCCGGGCGAATACAAGGGGAGGAAGGCGAGGAAGGGCAGGAAGGCGAGGAAGTAGCGGAAGTCAGACGAGCGGTGCGCGGTTCCCGCCAACCCCTTCCTGGCCTTTCTGGCCGTCCGCCCCTCAGAGCCTGCGGAGCAGGCGCGACTTCTCGCGCTGCCAGTCGCGGTCTTTCTCGGTATCGCGCTTGTCGTGCGCCTGCTTGCCCTTCGCCACGCCGATCTCGAGCTTCACCTTGCCCTGGCTCCAGTACAGTTCGAGCGGCACGATGGTGTGGCCCTTGCGCTCGACTGCACCGACCAGGCTGTCCAGTTCCCTGCGGTTCAGCAGCAGTTTTCGGGTGCGCGTCGGGTCCGCCACGATGTGCGTCGACACGGTGCGCAGCGGCGTGATGTGCGCGCCGATCAGGAAAGCCTCGCCGTCCTTGATGATCACGTAGCCCTCGGTGATCTGCGCCTTGCCGGCGCGCAGGCTCTTGACCTCCCAGCCCTGCAGCGCGAGCCCGGCCTCGAGCTTTTCCTCGATGAAATACTCGTACCGCGCGCGCTTGTTCTGCGCGATCGTGGGGTTCTCGTCGGACTTGCGGTCCTTGTCCTTGCGCGGGGTGGTCATGGCGGGAATATCGGGGCCGGTCGCGCATTCTATCTGCCCCGCTTACACTGCGCGCGCCCTGACCGCAATCGACCATGGCCATCCGCGAAATCAAGCGCACCGCGCTCGTCACCTTCACGCCCGAGCAGATGTTCGACCTGGTGGTCGACGTCGAGCGTTATTGCGAATTCCTGCCGTGGGTGGCGGGCGCCGAAGTGCACGAAAGGACCGAGCGCGACCTGCAGGCCAGCCTGACCATGGAGCGCGCAGGCATCCGCCAGAGCTTCACTACGCGCAACGTCATGCAGCGGCCCGACTGGATGTCGCTCGAGCTCGTGAACGGCCCATTCAAACAGCTCGACGGCCTGTGGACGTTCACGGCAATCGGCACGGCCGGCACCAGGATCGTGCTGGACATGAAGTTCGAGTTCGCGAATCCCGTGGCGTCGATGCTGTTCGGTCGTGCGTTCGAGCAGAGTGTCGGCGAGCTGATCGATGCGTTCGTGGCGCGCGCCAGGCAAGTCCATGGCGCGGCGTCGTAGCCATGGGTGAGGGTGCGACGAAGGTTGAAGTCGTTTACGCGTTGCCCGACCGGCAAAGGGTCGTGACGCTGGCACTGCCGGCGACGGGGCTCACGGCACAGGCGGCCGTCGAGCACTCGGGCCTGTTGGACGAGTTTCCCGAACTGCGCAACCGGCCACTCGTCCTCGGCATTTACGGGACGGTTTGCGCGCCTGACTGTCCACTGCGTGATCGGGATCGAGTCGAAATCTATCGACCGCTGCGGGTCGATCCCCGTGCGCAACGGCGCGAGCGGGCCGCGACCGCGGCGCGCAAAGGTCGCAAACGCTGAGAGAACGAGAGCACCAGCGGGTGCCAGCGCCGGGGATCAGTTGGTCGTGCCGTCCGGCTTGGGGGCGGGAGGGGACTGCTCGACCGCAGCGACCGGTGGCCGTGCCGGTGCGGTGCCTGCCGTCGGGGCCAGGGCCGGGGCCTGAGCCTCGGGTGGCGCCTTCTGCTGCTCGTCGACCGGGGGCGGTACGGCCATGCCGGGCTTCTCGACGCGGCTGACCTTGTCGCCTTCGAACCGCACGATGAAATGCCCGCGATCCCAGCCCTTTTCACGCCCGCGCTGGAGGGTGTAGATGTAGTCCCAACGCTGTGGGTCGAACGGATCGGCCAGCATCGGGGTGCCGAGCAGGTAGCGCACCTGGCTGCGGGTCATGCCCGCCGTTACCTGGTCGATATCTTCCGTTTTCACCAGGTTGCCCTGCTGGATGTTCGGCCGGTAGACGCATCCGGCCGAGCCGAGCGCAACGCCCACGACCAGGATCAGGGAAAGGGCGGCTCGGGAAAACGCGCTCATGCGGGGTGACTTCTGCTGTCTGGAGTTACCGGGCCGGCCCGGAGATAATGCGGCGCGATCATAACCCAACCGCGCTTCGACGCAGCACTCGGCCTGCAAGGAACAATTCCGTGGAACCTTCGCAACTGCGTCGAGCCGGCCTCAAGATCACCGCGCCGCGCCTGAAGATTCTCGAGATTCTCGCCAGTGCGACCGTGCGGCACATGAGCGCGGAAGACGTCTACCGACGCCTGCTCGAACTCAACGAGGACATCGGCCTCGCCACGGTCTACCGGGTGCTGACTCAATTCGAGTCCGCGGGCCTGGTGACGCGCCATCATTTCGAGGGCGGCACCGCGGTGTTCGAGCTCAACGAGGGCACGCATCACGATCACATCGTGTGCATAGACTGCGGCCACGTCGAAGAGTTCTCAGACGAGGATATCGAGGAGCGGCAGCGGGCGATCGCCGGGCGCCTCGGTTTCGAGATCACCGATCACGCGCTCACCCTGCACGGTCACTGCGTGCGCGAGGCTTGTCCTTACCGCCCGAAGCGCCCGTAGCGCGCCCAGCCTTGAGCGTGGAACCAGCCTGCGGCGGGGCGCCTGGCTGACGCGCCGCGGCCAGCATTTCGCGCGCGTGCTCGCGCGTGCGGTCAGTGATGGTCGTGCCACCGAGCATGCGGGCCAGTTCTTCGATGCGGGCTGCCTCGTCCAGGACTTCGATCCGCGTGCACGTCTTGCCATCCGTGACTTGCTTGGACACGCGCAGCTGATGATCCGACTGCGACGCGACCTGTGGCAGGTGCGTCACGCACAGCACCTGGCCCTTGCCCGCCAGCGCGTGCAATTGACGCCCGACCATCTCGGCCACGGCGCCACCCACGCCGGCATCGACTTCGTCGAAGACCAGGCAGGGGAGGTGAGCGGCTTCGACGGCCGCCACCTGCAGGGCCAGACTGATCCGCGAGAGTTCGCCGCCTGAGGCGACTCTTGCCAGTGGACGCGGTGGCTGCCCCGGGTTGGCGCTGACGAGGAACTCGATTTCGTCGTTGCCGTGCGCCGAGAACATCGGCGGATCCTGCGGCGCGACCCGCGTGGCGAAGACGCCGCCCGGCATGCCGAGCGCCTGCATGAGCTCAGTGACCTTGCGGTCCAGTGTCGCCGCCGCCTTCTGCCGCCCCTCGGTGAGGATCCGCGTGGCGGCAACGTAACGCTCGCGCGCCGCCGCGAGTCGTTGCTGCAATTCCGCTTCGCTCACTGCGCCGGCTTCGAGCTCGCTGAGTTCTGCAGCGAGCGTCGCGCGCAAGGCAGGCAACTCACTTGTTTCGATGCGGTGTTTGCGTGCGACACCTTCGAGTGCCGCCAGTCGTGCCTCGATCCATTCCTGTCGTGCGGGATCGGCATCGAGTGCGTCGGCGTAACGACGCAGGCCCGAAAGCGCTTCGCGCGCGGCAATCGTCGCTTCTTCGAGCTGCGTCGCCACGGGCTCGAGCGTCGCGTCGAGGCCGACGAGCTGCCGCAGGACGCCTTGTGCGCGCGCGAGTGCCGAAGTGATGCCACCGTCGTCACCGGCCAGCAGCGCTTCGACCTGTGCGGTGCCTTCAGCCAGGCGTCCCAGACTCGAGATTCGCTTGCGCTCTTCGATCACCGCTGCGGCTTCGCCCTGCTTGGGATCGAGCGCCTGCAGTTCGGTGACGAAATGTCGCAGGAGGTCGAGCCGCGCTTCGCGCTCGCGCGCGCGCTGTTCGAAGGAGGCGCGCTGTTCGTCGAGCGTCTGCCAGGCAGCATGTGCGGTGCGCACGGCTGCGTTCTGTGCGGTGAGCTGGCCGCTGCCGTCCAGCGTTTCACGCTGGTAACCGCGGCGCGACAGCGATTGAAACTCGAGTTGCCCATGCACGTCGACCAGCAGCTCGCCGAGTGCCCGTAATGACTGCACCGGCACCGTCAGTCCGTTCAGGTATGCGCGGCCGCGGCCATCGGCACCGACGACCCGTCGCAACTGGCATTCGCCTGCGTGTTCGATCGACTGCTCGTCGAGCCAGGCCAGGGCCGCTGCATTGCCGGCCAGCGCGAATGTCGCACTGACTTCGGCTCGTTCCGCTCCGTGCCGTACCGATCCGCTGTCCGCACGGCCGCCTACGGCCAGCATCAGCGCATCGATCAGGATCGACTTGCCCGCGCCGGTTTCGCCCGTGAGCACGGTGAAGCCGCGGCCGAACTCGAGTTCGACGGCCTCGACGATGGCGAAATCCCGGATCTGCAGGTGCGTCAGCATTCAGATGAGCCCGCGGTTCAGGCGCCGGGCGGTTGCCCCTCGCGCGTGCCACGGCCCCAGTGCAGCTTGGACCGAAGGATCCGGTAATAGTCGTGTCCCGGCGGATGCAGCAGCGTGGCGTTCACCCTGGCGCGCTCGATCCGCAGACGCACGCCCGGGTCGAGATCGCAGAGCACGATGCCGTCGCAGACGACCTGGGCACGCGATTCGAAGCGGTCGGCCAGCTCGATTTCGACGATGCTGCCGGCCGGCACCACGATCGGACGGTCTGACAACGTGTGTGGGCACACCGGTACGAGGACGACAGCGTCGAGGCTGGGATGCACGATCGGACCGCCACACGACAACGCGTAGGCCGTCGAACCCGTGGGCGTGGCGATGATGAAGCCGTCGCCCACGTGCGTATTCACGTAGTCGCCGTTGACCCACGTGCGTACGTCGACCATGCGTCCAGTTTCGCGCTTGGCGACGACGACGTCGTTCAGGGCGAGCGCCTCGATGGATCTGCCGTCCGCCAGGACTTGCGCTGCGAGCAGCATGCGCCGCTCGGCCTGGCAGCGGCCGGCGAGCGCATCGTCGAGGCTCTGCAGCATCTGCTCGGGCCCGACGTCGGCCAGGAACCCGAGACGGCCGCGGTTGATACCGAGCACGGGGACGTCGGCCATGGCGGCCATGCGTGCGGCATGCAGCATGGTGCCGTCGCCGCCGATTGCGACGATCAGGTCGGCGTTGAGAGCCAGATCGGGTTCGGGCACGGCGTGGATGCCGGCACCCTCCAGCGCCAGCGCTTCGTCCGCAACGACGCGCACGGTGTGGCCTTTGCCAAGCAGGTGCTGCGCGAGCGTGCGCATGGCTTCGCCCACGCGCGGATCGACCGCACGGCCAGCGAGAGCGACACAGGTTGGGCCGGGAGGGCGTGTGTCCATAGGGTGGCCTGCCTTTTAGCATGGGGCCGAGCGCACCGGCCAGCGCGATTCCATGGTCTTGATGGCGCAAATGCGTTGCTTGACTTGGCGGAAAAGCACACGCTAGGTTTGCCGTGGCCATGCACGAAATACCCGACGATCCCCTGACCGAACGCGCGCAGCACCTGCTGCGGGTGCTGGTCGAGAGCTATATCCGCGAAGGACAACCCGTCGGTTCGCGCAACCTCTCCCGCGATTCGGGGCTCAATCTCAGCGCTGCCACGGTCCGCAACGTCATGGCGGATCTCGAGGAATACGGCTTCGTCGCATCGCCGCACACCTCGGCCGGTCGCGTGCCCACCGACAAGGGTTACCGCTTCTTCGTCGACACGCTGTTGCGGCAGCGGCAGCGCCCCGACGACACGCACATGCTGCACGAGCTGAGCCAGCGGCTCGAGCAGGAAGAGGACCGCGACCCCAAGGCGCTCGTGGCGGTCGCTTCGCAGATGCTGTCCTCGCTGACCCACCTGGCGGGTGTCGTGACGATTCCGCGCCAGCCCCACCAATCGCTGAGCCAGATCGAATTCCTGCCGCTTTCCGAGAACCGCGTGCTCGCCGTGATGGTGATCAACGGCCGCGACGTACAGAACCGCGTCGTCCACCTCGAGCGCTATTACACGGCCGAAGAACTGCGCCGCGCCGCGAACTTCCTCAACCAGCAGTTCGTCGGCAAGGAACTCACCCAGATCCGCCTGGACATCGTGGCGGAGCTGACGCAGGCCGGCGAAACGCTGAACCAGCTGATGCGCGACGCGATCCACGTGGCGCAGCAGGCGGTGGGCGAGGGCAACCAGCAGGGCGGGCCCGAGTACGTGCTCGCGGGCGAGACCAACCTGATGGAGTTCGCCGAACTCTCGAACGTCGAGAAGCTGCGCCGGCTGTTCGACGCCTTCACGTCGAAGCGCGACATCCTGCACCTGCTGGACCAGAGCCTGGGTGCCGAGGGTGTCCAGATCTTCATCGGCCAGGAATCCGGTTATCAGATCCTCGACAACTGCAGCCTGGTCACGGCCCCGTACGCCCTCGACAACGAGACCGTCGGGGTCCTGGGCGTCATCGGCCCGACCCGCATGGCCTACGACCGGGTCATCCCAATCGTCGACGTCACCGCCCGATTACTGGGCTCCGCCTTGAATTCCCGCCGCTAGGCCCGATCTAGCGGGCCAGTAGCCGTGCCAGGGGCCTCCTGCGGGGTCCCCCGGGCCGGCGCCCATTGCTTGCAGGCAGTTCAAATGAGCACGAACCCCGACTTCGATCCGGCCACCCCGGCCCCCGGCCAGGACACCCCGGACAACGCTGCCTCGGCCGATGCTGACCTGGTCGCCGTCCAGGCTCAGTTACAGGAGGCCCGCGAGGCCCAGCTCAGGGCCCTGGCCGAGATGGTAAACGTCCGCAAGCGGGCACAGCGCGACGTGGAGTCGGCTCACCGGTTCGCGGTGGAGCGCTTTGCGGCCGACATGATCGAGGTCCGCGACACCCTTGAACTCGGGCTCGCAGCGGCCGGTGCTGCTCCTGAAGCCGCCAAGTTCGTCGAGGGTGCGCAGGCCACCCTGCGGATGGTGGACAAGGCGTTCGAAAGGGCGGGCATCGCCGTCATGGACCCTGTCGGCCAGAGCTTCAACCCCGAATTCCACGAGGCGATCATGGCCCAGCCCACGGCGGACCACCCGGTCGGCAGCGTCCTGGCCGTCGTCCAGAAGGGCTTTACGCTCAACGGACGGCTGCTCCGGCCAGCCCGCGTCGTGATTGCCCGCAGCCTGGATCCGGCCAACTAGACGTATCCCGTTCTTGAATCCCGGCCGATCGACCCCCAACTAGCCGGCAACGACATTTCACGCCTTCCCCCGGAGCTTGCACCACCATGGCAAAAGTCATCGGCATCGACCTCGGCACCACCAACTCCTGCGTCGCGATCATGGAGGGCGGCAAGCCCCGCGTGATCGAGAACAGCGAGGGTGACCGCACCACGCCTTCCATCGTCGCCTTCACCAAGGACGACGAGGTCCTGGTCGGCCAGTCGGCCAAGCGCCAGGCCGTGACCAATCCCCAGAACACGCTCTACGCGATCAAGCGCCTGATCGGCCGCAAGTACGATGACTCGGTCGTGCAGAAGGACGTGGGCATGGTCCCGTACCACATCGTCAAGGCCGACAACGGCGACGCTTGGGTCGAAGTCCATGGCAAGAAGATGGCGCCGCC
The DNA here is from genome assembly GCA_049687035.1 of Steroidobacteraceae bacterium. Lineage (GTDB taxonomy): Bacteria > Pseudomonadota > Gammaproteobacteria > Steroidobacterales > Steroidobacteraceae > RPQJ01. Next base: position 3,863 of record JBAVIQ010000587.1, on the reverse strand, counting down.
GGAAATCTCGGCGCGCGTGCTCATGAAGATGAAGAAGACGGCCGAGGACTACCTAGGCGAGCCGGTCACGGAAGCCGTGATCACGGTGCCCGCGTATTTCAACGACCAGCAACGCCAGGCGACCAAGGACGCCGGCCGCATCGCGGGCCTCACCGTCAAGCGCATCATCAACGAGCCGACGGCGGCCGCGCTGGCCTATGGCCTCGACAAGTCGGGCGGTGACCGCAAGGTCGCCGTGTACGACCTCGGCGGCGGCACCTTCGACGTCTCGATCATCGAGTTTGCGGACGTCGACGGTGAGCGCCAGTTCGAAGTGCTCGCGACCAACGGCGACACGTTCCTCGGCGGCGAAGACTTCGACAAGCGCGTCATCGATTACCTCGCGAACGAGTTCCAGAAAGAAAGCGGCGTCGACGTGCGTCGTGACCCGCTCGCGATGCAGCGCCTGAAGGAAGCGGCCGAAAAGTCCAAGATCGAGCTGTCGTCCAGCCAGCAGACCGAAGTGAACCTGCCGTACATCACGGCCGACGCGTCGGGTCCGAAGCACCTGGCGATGAAGCTCACGCGCGCCAAGCTCGAATCGCTGGTCGAGGAACTGGTCCAGAAGACGATCGAGCCGTGCAAGATCGCGCTCAAGGACGCGGGCCTCTCGATCAACGACGTCGCCGAGGTGATCCTCGTCGGCGGCCAGACCCGCATGCCGCTCGTGCAGAAGTACGTGAAGGACTTCTTCGGCAAGGAGCCGCGCAAGGACGTCAACCCGGACGAAGCCGTCGCCGTGGGCGCGGCCGTGCAGGGCGGCGTGCTGACGGGCGAGGTCAAGGACGTGCTGCTGCTCGACGTCACCCCGCTGTCGCTCGGTATCGAAACCCTCGGCGGCGTGATGACCAAGCTGATCGAGAAGAACACCACGATCCCGACCAAGGCGACGCAGGTGTTCTCGACCGCGGACGACAACCAGACGGCCGTGACGATTCACGTGCTGCAGGGCGAGCGTGACCGCGCGCAGGACAACAAGTCGCTCGGCCGGTTCGATCTCTCGGACATCCCGCCCGCGCCGCGCGGCATGCCGCAGGTCGAGGTCATGTTCGACATCGACGCGAACGGCATCCTCAACGTGCAGGCGAAGGACAAGGCCACGGGCAAGGAGCAGAAGATCGTCATCAAGGCCTCGAGCGGCCTGACCGAGGACGAGATCAAGCAGATGGTCCGTGACGCCGAAGCGCACGCGGAAGAGGACAAGAAGTTCCGCGAACTCGCCGAGACGCGCAACCGTGCCGACGCGCTGGTGCATGCGGCCGAGAAGTCGCTCAAGGACCTCGGCGAGAAGGTTTCGTCGGAGGATCGTGCCCGCGTTGAATCCGCCGCTGCGGATCTGAAGGCCGTGCTGCGGGGCGACGACAAGGACATCATCGAAAAGAAGGCGGCAGCCCTGGCCGAAGCCTCGGCGAAGGTCGCACAGCAGGCGTACGCGAGCCAGGCGGGACCCGAAGCCGGTGCGGAGGGCGCTGGCGGTGGCCAGGCTGGTGGCCAGCCCGGCGGCAAGGAAGAAGTGCTGGACGCCGAGTTCGAAGAGGTCAACAAGGACAAGGACCGCAAGGGCTGAGGCGTAATACGGCCCGCGCGCGGTGGCGCGTATGGCTATGATGCACGCGCCGAGAATCGACCGCCGCGGGGCGCATAACCCCGCGGCGTTTCTGCGTTAAATCAACTGCGATACGACGAGCCGAAGCGGATGGCGAAGCGCGATTATTACCAGGTCCTGGAACTGACTCGGTCTGCGACGGAGGCCGAGATCAAGAAGGCCTATCGCCGCCTGGCGATGAAGCTGCATCCGGACCGCAACCTGCACGATCAGGAGACCGAGGAGAAGTTCAAGGAGGCCAAGGAGGCCTACGAAGTTCTCTCGGACGCACAGAAGCGCGCGGCCTACGACCAGTTCGGGCACGCGGGCGTCGATGCCGCTGCGCGCGGCGGTCATGGTGGGCAGGGTTTCGATCCACGCGACGCGTTTGGCGACATTTTCGGCGACGTGTTCGGCGACATCTTCGGCAGCGGCCGCCGCGGCCGTTCGCAGGTGTTCCGCGGTGCGGACCTGCGCTATGAACTCGAGCTCGACCTCGAGCAGGCCGTGTTCGGCGACACCGTCAACCTCGATTTCGCGACACTCGGCGAATGCGAAGACTGCAAGGGTTCGGGCTCCGCCAAGGGTGCAAAACCCGTCGCCTGTGAAACGTGTCATGGCCAGGGCCAGGTGCGCATGCAGCAGGGGTTCTTCACCGTGCAGCAGACGTGCCCGCGCTGCCAGGGCCGCGGCCAGGTCGTGAGCGATCCCTGCGGCAAGTGCCGTGGACAGGGCCGCACGCGCAGGCAGAAGACGCTCGCGGTGAAGGTGCCGGCGGGTGTCGATACGGGCGACCGTATCCGGTTGAGCGGCGAAGGCGAGGCGGGGCGCAACGGCGGCCCGTCGGGCGATCTCTACGTCGAAGTCCGCGTCCGCGATCACGCGATCTTCGAACGCGACGGCGCGCATCTCTCGTGCGAAGTGCCGATCAGTTTCAAGACGGCGACGCTTGGCGGCAGCATCGAGGTGCCGACGCTCGACGGCGACGTCACGATCAAGGTGCCGCACGAGACACAGTCCGGCCGTGTGTTCCGCCTGCGCGAGAAGGGCATCAAGCCGGTCCGCGGCGGCACCACGGGCGATCTGTTCTGCCGCGTCGTGGTCGAAACACCGGTGCACCTCACGCGCGAGCAGAAAGACCTGCTGCTCAAGTTCGACGAGTCGCTGCGTGCCGACAGCAAGCACCATCACCCGCGCGAGGAATCCTGGGTCGATGGCGTGAAGCGTTTCTTTACCAGCCTCGGCGAGTAACACCCCATGGCCGATTCGATCAGCGTCGCGATGCTCGGGGCTTCGGGCCGGATGGGCCGGAGCATCATCCCGCTGATCGCGGGCGATTCGAGCGGCCTGCGCCTCAGCGGCGCACTGGTCGCACGCGGCGACGACGCGCTCGGCCAGGATGCGGGCTCATTCGCGGGATCGGCTCCGCTTGCCATCGCAATCACCGACGAACCGCGGCGGGCCCTGGCCGGGGCCAGCGTCGCCATCGATTTCACGCTGGCCGCAGCCTCGGTCCGCAATGCGGCCCTCTGTCGCGAACTGGACGTGCCGATGGTCATCGGCACCACCGGTCATGACGGCGCGCAGCTCGCGGAACTCGAGGGGATCGCACGCGGGTTGCCAGTCGTGCTCGCTCCCAACATGAGCCTGGGCGTCAACGTGCTGTTCAAGCTGGCGGAGCTGGCGGCGCGGGCACTCAAGGCGGAGCAGTACGACGCCGAGATTTTCGAAGCACACCATCGCAACAAGGTCGACGCTCCCAGCGGGACGGCGCTGGGTCTCGGGCGGGCCGCTGCCCGTGGCCGGGGCATCGAACTGGACTCTGTCGCGGAATATGCGCGGCACGGCAATACCGGCGCCCGCGAGGTGGGCAAGATCGGGTTCAGCGTGGTGCGCGGCGGGGACATCGTCGGCGATCACCGCCTGATCTTTGCGGGCCCCGGCGAAACCATCGAACTCTCGCATCACGCGCAGGATCGCTCAGGCTTTGCCCGCGGCGCACTGGTGGCCGCCCGCTGGGTCGTCGGGCGTCCGCCGGGCCTGTACTCGATGGCGGACGTGCTCGGGCTTTGACCGCTCACCTCTGCCGATAGGCCGGAGCGTTCGCACAGCGCGCGGGCACTTGGGCGTCCGACCCGGCTCGTCCTGCCGAGATCGGAAAGGCAGACACGATCTCGTCAGGACCAGCCGGATCGGAAACCCGGCGTCGCCGGAGGGTCAGAAGCGCCGGGTCCGGTTC
>JBAVIQ010000586.1:0-9925 GCA_049687035.1 Steroidobacteraceae bacterium | reverse complement strand
GTGCATGCCGGCCCTGATCGAAAGGACGGCCTTTGACGGCATCGTTGTACCCGCGCTTGTATTCCGCGCTGCCGTTAACCTGGTTGTCGCGGGAACCGTCGTCGCCATAGAACGTGATGATCACGCGCGTGCCGCCCTCCCACTTGAACTCCTGCATGTTGCCGCTCGAGTTCGTGCGCACGACGTTGTTGCCCTTCTGGTCCTTGAAGTGGTTGGCCTTGTTGCCGGGGCGCAGGCTGTAGACGTCGCCGTTGCGAAGGTCGATGTCGATGTATCCCTGCCGCTGCCCGAACGTGCAGGCACCGGACTTGCCTTTCTTCTTCTCGCCGTCCTTGCGGACCTCGCAGTTGGCTTGCTGCGTGTCGGCCCTTGCAACCCGGATGGAAGTGGCTGCGCCCAGGGTAAGGATCGCTGCTGCGATGATGATGGATGCTTGCATTCCTGCCTCTGCCGTCGTGAATGGGGCCGGGGACTCCGCGGGAAGAGCGCAAGGCTAGCGGGTTTTCTCAATCGAATCGAGCGCTACGCCGCTGCAGACGATCACGATCAATGCAACGTACGGATACGGGGAGGAGGGCAGCAAGGGCTCGCTCGAAACCGGCAAGCTCGCCGATCCGGTGATTCTCGACAAGAATCCGCTGAAAGTGGAACCTATGACAATCAAGGACATCAGGGTCGTCGAAGCCGTCAAGGATGGGGCGACGAGCCACAGGGCCCAGTGAATCGTTTCGATACAGCCACTTTTCTGGCGCTTGCGGCAGTGTTGCTGCTGAACGCGTGCGCCACATCGCCCACGGTCCCGTTCGACGTCGAGGTGCCAACCGGCGTCGATGATGCGCGCGGACGCTTTGCCGAGATTTTCTGCTCGGTGCTCGAGAGGCATGGCACCAGTCTCCCGGACTACCGGCCGTGCGCGGACGCATTGAGCCATGTGACGAGCGCTGCGCCGGGTACCGGCAAGGCCGTGGATCTCGGGCCATCCCATCGCCGCTACCTGGCCGCGATCGTGCCGGGCGTCGGCTATTCCTGCATCGAAGAGTGGTTGCAGCCGGCAACCACGCCTCGCGAGCACCTCGCCCGATTCGACTACGGAGCGCAGATGGTCGCGGTCGACGCGCTCTCCGGAACCACGAGGAATGCGGGCCAGATCCGCGATGCAATCATGGCGTTGCCACGGGAATCCGGACCACCGCGCGTCGTGCTGGTCGGCTATTCCAAGGGCGCGCCGGACGTCCTCGAAGCGCTGGTGCGTTACCCGGAGTTGGGCGAACGCGTGGTCGCGTTCGTCAGTATTGCCGGCGCAGTTGGCGGGTCCGCGCTGGCGAACGACGCCTCGCAGCAACAGGCGGACCTCTTTCGCTACTGGCCGAAGGCGAAATGCGACCCGGGTGATGGCGGTGCGGTGGCCAGCCTGCGGACGGACGTGCGCAAGGCATGGCTTGCAACGAACAAGCCGCCGCCCGGAATTCGCCTGTATTCGCTGGTTACGCTGCCTGATCGGGACCGCATCTCGGAGGCGCTCGTTCCGACGTACCGGAAGCTCGCCAGGATCGACCCGCGCAATGATGGTCAGGTCATCTACAGCGACCAGTTCGTGCCCGACAGCAAGCTGCTGGGCTTCCTGAATGCCGACCACTGGGCCGTCGTGCTGCCAATCAACCGGTCACATCGAGTGCTGGGCAGCACGTTCGTGAACCACAATGACTATCCGCGCGAAGCGCTGCTCGAATCCTTGCTGCGCTTCGTCGAGGAGGACGTTGCGGCGAACGGCAAGTAGCGTAGAACGACGGGCAATCCCGCACGCCGTCCGCGTATCGATGCGCATCCCAGTTTCGCATCCAGCTTGTCGGTCAATGACGCGGACACGGATAATCGCCTCGGCCCCAGCCGGGGCGCGGCTAACCGTTTACAGGAATCTGCGAGGCGATGAAATGAAGTTCCGCTTGGTCGCAGCAACGATGGCTCTCGTTCTTGCTCACTCAGTGATGGGCACTGCCGTCGCCGATGCGGGCATCCGCCAGGAGCAGGTGCAGTTTGCCAAGGGCGCATCGTCGGCCGTCATCAAGGGGCAGCTCAAAGGCGATGCGATCGTCGACTACCTCGTGCGCGTCTATCTGATGCGCCCAGCGGCGCGTCGTGGCGAGAGCAGCGACTACACGCTCACCGTCGGCGCCAGCGGCAAGGCGCTTGCACCGATCGCGGCTTCCAAGGACGCGCTGGTCGCGGGCGGCTGACCACGCTCGATCAATCTGAGTGGCAGCAACCGAGCCGGATGGGTGCAGCTTGAGCCGGCGCACCCAATCCGCTGCTTCATGACGTATCCCGATTCCGGGTGAAGTCGCGCACGACACGATGCCAGCCGGTATTCCACACGGCGAGCGAACGCACCTGCCGTCGGCGGGCCGTGCCGTCTTCGAGTCCCGACGCGCGGACCTGACCGGCATCCGGCCGCCTCGACCAGTCGCCATTGGCGGCGGTGCGCGACCGATCCTGCGCCGTGCGTTCTGAACCGATACGGCGGCGCGTATTGAGCATCCAGTCAAGCATCGCGGAAGTCCTCGAACATCTGCAGGATGAAGAGCAGGCCCGTGGCCAGCAGGGCGGTGGCGCTGAAAATGGCGATGAACGAGGACAGGGTATTCTCCATGAACGATGAGTGACGCCGGCGGCCCGCGAGCGGGACGATCGAACGGCGACGCGCTCCCGCAGGCGCGCAGCGACAAGTGAAAAAACAACAGTCCGTGCTGCACAGCTGACGATGCGTTGCATACACGACGAGATTCAGGCGACAGGCGCGGAGGCCCGATTCGAGACGGCGCAGTGAAACCGGCTAACCGTCAATGCTGAACAGCGGCCGGCAGTATACCCGATCCCGGCGGAGCGTGCTGCTTTGCAGCATTTCTGCTGTTATGGCCGCAAGTGGCAGTGATTCACTGCGTCGCCGCGATCGAGCGATCGTGACTTCGGGAAGCGCAGCCAGTTCCGCTAGACTTCGTGCAATGCCGGTGCGTTCCTCGCAGCGCATTCAATACGATGCACCGACTCAAGAACTGGCAGCTGTTTGCGATTTGCGTGCTCACGTGGGGCACGACCTGGTTCGCGATCACGTTCCAGATCGGACACATCGCGCCCGAGGTCGGCGTGGCCATGCGCTTCGCGTTGGCCGGAACGGTGATCCTCGTCCTGTGTGTACTGCGACAGCAGAGCCTGCGTTTTACTCCGACCCAGCACGCGGTGTTCGCGTTGCAGGGTGGTTTCATGTACGGCGTGTCATACGTCTGCGTCTACCACGCAGAGCAACACCTGGTGTCGGGGCTGGTGGCAGTGGGCTACTCCGCTTCTCCGCTCGTGGCGGGCCTCGGGGCTCGCGCGCTTTTTGGCGTCAACTTGAGGCCGCGCTTCATCCTCGGCGGCTTGCTCGGCATCGCCGGCGTCGCGCTGATCTTCTGGCCTGAGTTCGGCAAAACCACCGGCGATCGGAACACGCTGCTCGGAGCGTTGTTCACCGTGGGTTCCGTATTGCTGTCCACGGTCGGCAGCCTGACGGCCAGTCGCAACCGTTCGGGCGGCCTGCCGTTCTGGCCAGCGCTTGGGTTCGGCATGCTCTACGGGGCGGCCGCGGCTGCGACGCTCGCCTTGCTGCAGGGCCAGAGCTTCGCTCCCCCGGCCATCGCGTCCTGGTGGCTTTCCTTGCTCTATCTCGCCCTGGCTGGATCGGTGCTGACGTTCGCCTGCTTCCTGACGTTGCAGGAGCGAATCGGTCCGGGGCCCACTGGCACCATCGGCGTCATGACGCCCCTCCTGGCGCTGGTGGTGTCGATGGTCTTCGAGGAATTCCATCCGGACATGCTCACGTTCGCGGGCGCAGCGCTCGCCGTGGGCGGCAACGTTCTGATGTTGCGGCGGACGTGACGCACGTTCACATCAGATCATCGCCTCGATCAGGCGCGGTCCGCGGTGCTTGAGCGCCGAAGCGTACTGCGCCGCGAATTCCTCGCACGTCGTCGCACGGCTGGCCTCGACGCCGAGGCCTGCGGCGATCTTCGTCCAGTTCATCTCCGGGTTGTGCAGGTCGAGCATCGACATCGCGACCGGCCCGCTGCCGATCGCGCCGACGCGCCCGAGCTCGATGTTGAGAATCGCGTACGAGCGGTTCGCGTAGATCACGATCACGACGTCGAGCTTTTCGCGCGCCATCGTCCAGAGCGCCTGCATGGTGTACGCCGCGCCGCCGTCGCCATGCGGACAGATCACTTTCCGGTCTGGTGCAGCGATGGCCGCGCCGACCGCGAGCGGCAGGCCTTGCCCGATCGAACCACCGGTCAACGGCAGGTGCGTGTGCGGCCGGGCCCGCGCCATCGTGGAGAGCAGCGCAAACGATGCAGTCGCGGATTCGTCGGCAAAGATGGCATTCTCGGGCGTCATCGCGGCAATTACCTGCGCGACCCCGAGTGCGGTCAACGGACCGTGCGGCAGTTCCGGCAGTTGCAACGGAATCCGCACGGGAGATCGCGCGGGCGCACCCAGCGTATCGGCCAGCGCAGCGAGGGCTTGCGCACCGTCTTGATGCGCATGCGCAAGGTAGCTGAGGTGCGAATCTTCGGGGGCACACCAGCTCGGCTTGCCCGGATACGCGAAGAAAGACACAGGCGGCTTGGCGCCGACAAAGACGATTTGCTCGAAATCTTTCAGGAAGTCGACGATCTGTTCGGCGAAATAGGGGATGCGCTCCACCGGAACGCGACCCGCACCGAGTTCGGCGTGCGGTGCAAACGTGTCGCAAAGCAACCGCGCGCCCGTCTTTGCCTGCACGCGACCGGCGGCCTCGAGGCCGGCGCCGTAGAGTGCTGCACCGCGTAACAACAGCGCGGTCTTCTTGCCGTTCGACAGCAGCCTGGCAGCAGCCTCGATGGCATCCGCGCTGACCGGCGCAGCAACCATGTCCGGCAGCTTCTGCTCGGTCCGCTCAGCCTTGTTCCACGCGGTATCGGCTGGGAGAATCAACGTCGACACACAGCCAGGCGCCGCGCGCGCGGCCTGGACCGCCCGCGCAGCATCCGACGCCACTGCGTCAGCGCTCTTCGATTCGTGGATCCACGACGAAACCGGACGCGCGAAGCCGACGATGTCGGACGTCAGCGGTGCGTCGTACTGCAGGTGATACGTGGCATGGTCGCCCACGATGTTCACGAGCGGCGTGTTGGCGCGCCGTGCGTTGTGCAGATTCGCCAGGCCGTTGGCAAGACCGGGCCCCAGGTGCAGCAACGTGGCGGCTGGCTTGCCGGCGACGCGTCCGTAGCCATCGGCCGCGCCAGTCACTACGCCTTCGAACAGGCACAGCACGGACCGCATCTGCGGCACGGAGTCGAGCGCGGCGACGAAATGCATCTCCGACGTGCCGGGGTTGCCGAAGCAGACTTCGACGTCGCAATTGACCAGGGTCTGCAGCAGGGACTGAGCGCCGTTCATTGTCGTTCTCCGTGTCAGGCCGCTATTCTAGACCCAGCAACCACCGGATAGCCCACGCGACGGCGCCGAGTGCCGCGACGCTGCCGGCCCAGATCACGACGAACCAGAACAGGCGCTGCCAGCGTTCTGCGGCCATCGTCAGTGGTAACCGCCGCCGCCCTGTTCGATCTTGCCGCGGAACACCCAGTACGAGTACGCGGTGTACACGAGGATGATCGGGATCAGGAAGGCGGCGCCCGCGAGCAGGAACCCGAGGCTCGACGGCGGTGCCGCCGCTTCCCACAGCGTGACCGACGTCGGCACGAGGTACGGGAAGAAGCTGATCAGCAGCCCGGCGAAACAAAGGACGAACAGCGCCAAGGATGCCAGGAACGGGCTCAGTTCCTGCCGCTTTCGCAGTCCATTGAAGAGGACGTACGCGGCGAGTGCGACAAGAACCGGAACCGGCGCTACGAAGAGGATCCGTGGCCACGAGAACCAGCGCTGCATGAACACGTCGCTGAGGAAGGGCGTCCATAGGCTGACGAGTCCGATGGCGGCCAGCGTGCTTCCGCCGGCAAACGTGGCGAATCGATACGCTCGCTGCTGGGTGTGACCCTGCGTCTTGTAGATGAGCCACGTGGCACCGAGCAGCGCATAACCAAAGACCAGCGATACGCCCGTGAGCACGCTGAATGGCGTGAGCCAATCCCACCAGCCACCGGCATAGGCACGGCCCGCCACTGGAATTCCCTGCACCAGCGCGCCGAGCGCGATTCCCTGTGCGAACGCGGCCAGCGTAGATCCGGCGGCGAATGCGCCATCCCAAAGGAACTTGCCGCGCTGGGTCTTCCAGCGGAACTCGAAAGCCACGCCGCGGAAAACCAGTGCAAGCAGCAATGCGATCACGGGTGCATACAGCGCAGGCATGATGATCGCGTAGGCGAGCGGAAAGACGGCGAACAACCCGCCGCCGCCGAGCACGAGCCAGGTCTCGTTGCCGTCCCACACTGGCGCGACCGAGTTCATCATCTCGTCGCGCTGCTTTTCATCGGGCATGAAGGGAAACAGGATGCCGACGCCCAGGTCGAAGCCGTCGAGCACGACGTAGGCGAGCACCGCGAAGGCGAGGAGTCCTGCCCAGATCAGCGCCAGATCGACGTGCATCATGCTTGCGGCGCCTTGCTCATCAACCTCAGCATGTAGAACGCACCGGCACCGAAGACTGCGAAGTACACCAGTGCAAAGGCGGCGAGGGAGGTGCCTACCGCCGCCGCATTGATCGGCGACGTGCTCTCCGCGGTTCGGAGCAATCCGTAGACGGTGTAGGGCTGCCGACCGACTTCGGTGGTGATCCAGCCCGCGATCACCGCGATGATGCCGATGGGACTCATTGCGACGGACGTGCGCAGCAGCCACGGCTGGTCGTACAGGCGTCTTTGCGCCCGCAGCACCACGCTCCACAACCCGACCGCGAGCATTGCGAGCCCGGCCCCGACCATTACGCGGAAGCTCCAGAAGACGATGGTCGCGTTCGGGCGATCTGCGGGCGGCCATTCCTTGAGTCCGCGCACGGTGCCGTTCCAGTCGTGGGTCAGGATCAGGCTGCCGAGCCTGGGCACCTCGACTGCGTACCGTGTTCGCTCCTGTTCCATGTCCGGCCAGCCGAACAGGATGAGCGGTGCGCCTGCATGCGTTTCGAAGTGGCCTTCCATCGCCGCAACCTTGGCGGGCTGATGCTCGAGCGTGTTGAGTCCGTGGAAGTCGCCGGCGAGGATCTGCAGCGGCGCGACGAGCGCGGCCATCCACATCGCCATTGAGAACATGGTGCGCGAGGCAGGCAGAGTCGCGTCGCGCAACAGATGGAGCGCACCCGCGCCACCGACAATGAATGCCGTGCTGAGGTATGCAGCCAGCAGCATGTGCACGAGCCGGTAGGGGAACGATGGGTTGAAGATGATTGCAGCCCAGTCCACCGGAACGAACTGGCCGACATCATTGATCGCGTAACCGGCCGGCGTCTGCATCCAGCTGTTGACCGAGAGAATCCAGAATGCCGACAGGAAGGTGCCGAGTGCGACCATCAACGTCGCAAGAAAATGCAATCGCGGGCCCACCCGCGACAAGCCGAACAGCATCACACCGAGGAATCCCGCTTCCAGGAAGAATGCCGTCAATACCTCGTAACCCATCAATGGCCCGATGACCGGACCGGCCTTGTCGGAGAACACGCTCCAGTTGGTGCCGAACTGGTAGCTCATGACGATGCCCGACACGACGCCCATGCCGAATGCCACCGCGAAGATCTTCTTCCAGTAGTTGAAGAGATCGAGGAAGACGGCGCGACCGGTGAAGAGCCAGAGGCCCTCGAGCACGGCGAGGTAGCTGGCCAACCCGATCGAAATCGCCGGGAAGATGATATGAAAACTGACCGTGAAGGCGAACTGCAGCCGCGCGAGTGTCAGTGCGTCGATGTCCATGGTCTTACCGCAGTGCTCCCGGCGTCGGGCAAGCCTAGTCTCTTCGGACACCGCTGTCCCGTGGATTCCAGCGCACTGGAGCCACGAACTGCGACGCGTATTCGATAGACATCAGTCAGCAATGTCCGGCCGCCCTTGTGCGTGTCCCGGCATTCGCGCGACCATCGAGCGTGGCCGCCGGGCAGCAATGGAAGTGAACGCGATGAACCTCACGCTGGGAATGATTGGACTGGGTCGGATGGGCGGCAACATGAGTCGCCGCCTTGCACGCGCCGGTCATACCGTAGTGGCCTGGGACCGCTCCGCCGAGGCGCGGGCCGCAATGGCCGATGAGCCGCGCGTTACGCCCACCGAGACGCTGGAGGCGCTGGTGGCACGCCTGCCCTCGCCCAAACTCGTCTGGCTGATGCTGCCCGCGGGTGCGCCGACGGACGAAACACTGCTGCGGCTCGTGCCGCTGCTGTCGCGTGGGGATGTCGTGATCGACGGCGCCAATGCGCTCTACAAGGACAGCCAGCGTCACGCGTCTGACCTCGGCGCGCACGGCGTCCTGTTCGTCGATGCCGGTGTTTCCGGGGGCGTGTGGGGTCTGGAGAACGGTTACGGCCTGATGGTGGGCGGCGACGTTGCGGCCGTGCGCATGATCGAGCCCGTGTTGCGCGCACTGGCGCCGGCGGCAGATCGCGGCTGGGTGCACTGCGGACCGGCCGGCGCCGGGCACTTCACCAAGATGGTCCATAACGGCATCGAATACGGAATGATGCAGTCCTACGCCGAAGGGCTCGCGTTGCTGCGCGCCAAGAGCGAGTTCGCGCTCGATCTGCCGCAGATCACGGAAGCGTGGCGGCATGGCACGGTGATCCGGTCGTGGCTGCTGGATCTCACCGCCGAGTTCCTGGCGCGCGACGCCACGCTCGAGTCGACGGCGCCGTTCGTCGCGGATTCGGGGGAAGGCCGCTGGACGGCCATCGAATCCATCGAACTCGGCGTGCCGACGCCCGTCATGACGCTCTCGCTGATGGAGCGCTTTGCGAGCCAGGGCAAGGGCGATTTCACCAACCGATTGCTGGCCCGCATGCGGCAGGCCTTCGGCGGGCACGTGGTGAAGGCGAAGTAACGGTCAGCCGCAGGGCGTCGTGGTCGAGACTGACGGCGGGTCGTACCAGCCGCCGAAGCGTTCGACCATGCGTGTAGCGGCGTCCGGTCCCCAACTGCCCGAGGCATACGGCTCCGCCTGCGGCCCGCTGGCCAGCAGCCGATCCACGATGTCCCAGGCCACCTCGACGGAATCCTGCCGCGCGAACAAGGTCGCGTCACCACGCATTGCGTCACCGAGCAGTCGTTCGTACGGCGTCATCTCGTCCGTCTGCGCATTGCAGGCATAGAGTTCGGTCTCTTCGCCCACCATCGCTTCACCGGCATCCTTGATACGGACGCCGAGCGCGATCGCAATCCGGTCCGGCCCGAGCCGGAACCGCAGGTAATTCGCGCGTGGCGGCAGGCTCTCCTCGAAGAGTCGCTGCGGCGGGCGGCGGAACGTCGCCATCACCTCGGTCGCGGTCACCGGCATCCGCTTGCCGGTCCGGATGAAGAACGGCACATCGGCCCACCGCCACGAGTCGATCTCGAAGCGCAGCGCCGCGTACGTTTCGGCATCCGAGTTGGGACTTACCCCGTCCTCGCTACGGTATCCCTCGTACTGGCCGCGCACGATGTCGCGACGGTCCGGATGCCGGATCGCGCGCAGCACCTTCATCTTTTCGTCGCGCATTGCTTCGGGACCGGTGCCAACGGGCGGTTCCATCGCCAGGATCGCCAGCACCTGCAGCAGGTGGTTCTGCACGACGTCCCGCACTGCGCCGAGTTCTTCGTACAGCCGGCCACGGCCCTCGATGCCGAACTTCTCGGCCATCGTGACCTGCACGTGTTCGATGTGCGTGCGGTTCCAGAGCGGCTCGATGATGGAGTTGGCGAAGCGGAAATAGAGCAGGTTCTGC